>CAKPAX010000004.1 GCA_934133175.1 uncultured Clostridia bacterium
TTATAATAATAATTTTTATAAATTAATTATCCTTCTTCACTTACTATTTTTTATTTTAATTTTATATATTTAATTTTTATACCCATAATTTTTAATTCCATATTTTTCCAAATAATTTTATAAAAATTTTTAACCTTCAAAATCAATTCTAAGACATTTTTATTTTGGATAAAACAAATTTATCATTCTCAATTTGATATCATATTTCCACTTAACGTTTTTACGTAAACTTTGTTTGCTCATTTTAATATACTTTGCAATTTCCACTAATTTTATAACTCTAAAACCTTTTTTCACTATTCCGTTATGTTTTAGGCTTAACGTTTTTGTATTTTCTATTTTTATAGCGCTCATCCCTCATAATTATGTACACTTAAAATCAAATATCTTATAAAACTAAAACTATACTCATGTTCTTATAAAATTTTTCTACTACATTTACTATAAACAAATTTCGGCCTATTACTCATGCATATCTTTCCATTTTTTGTCATTGATATATATTTGTAATATATATTAACTTATAACCATTTTAGAAATAGTATTTAAAATATATAATTAAAAAAATTTTTATTTATTTGCATTTTTATTTTTATATTTTATCTAATTATCATAAAAATTAATTTTATTTTTCAAATTTATATTCATATTTTTATTATTATATTAAAAAACTGTTTTATTTTATATAAATTTTTTATTAAAATTTTATATTCTTATTTTTCTATAATTTTATTTTTAGTCTTTCAAAATTTAAATTAAATAAATTTTTTATATTTTATATTTAGTAAATAATATTTATTTTTAAATTTTTTAACTAATTTATACAAACTTACATATAATAATATAAAAGGTGATATTATGAACAATATTAATAAATTTAATATGAATTATTTAGAAAATAGAGGCCCTACTTCTCCTCCATCAAAAAATAAATTTGATTTTAAAAAAATTAAAAAAAACACCATTAAATCTTTAAATGATGTTGAATGTTTTTTAAAAGATTTTAATACTTTTTGTAGATATATAAAATTATATAAAATTTTAAAATAAAAAATAGAATAACTAAATATTCTATTTTTTATCTTTATTAAACTCTGACATACTCTTCATTAAAATTACTATTCTCATTTCCATCAATTACTATTCTAATAGAATTTACCTCTGTTAATTCTGTTAAAGTATTTACTACACTATTTATTATATCATTTTTTCTGTTTTCACCATTATTATAATTTAAAAACTCAGTTGAAAAATCAATTACAACACAGTTGCCTTTTAATACTGCATTATTAACTTTTACCCCATCTGGTATCACTTTTTGTAATTTTTCATTTTTGGGTCCTTCTATTAATAAGTTAATAATTTGAACGTATGGATTATTTATTAACTTATTTGCATCTACTAATCTAGCTTCTGTAGCAATCTCTCCTGTATTTTTATTTTTAAAATACAATGTTACAATTGTTTGTCTTAACTGTGCATCTGTAATTTCCTCTTGTGGAATATATTCTTCAGTTACACTATTTTGAAAAGTTTTCCCTTTTATATATTTAATAGAAAAATATCCTCCAACAGTAATTACTATAAAAATACTTACGAATAAAAATATTATTTTTTTTCCTTTCATATATACCTCCTTTATTTTATTAATAATTATTATTTTTTTACTATTTTTAGAACTATTATTGGACAAATATTATAAATAATTTATATCTGTTATTTGTTTATTAGAAATTTCTGCTAATTTAATTTTTATTTATATTATATATTTTAAATTTCTACAAAATATGATAAAATAATTTTAAATTTATTATAGGAGAAAAATTATGTTATTAACTGAAGAAGAAAAAAAAGATTCTATAAATTTTAAACAACCTGATATAAGATCACAAAAAAATGTTATAAAAGAACAAAAAAATAATAATATATTAAGAATACTATTAATTATAATAGGCATTACGCTATTAATTTTATTAATGTCTTTTATTATATTTTCTATCTACGTATCAAAAAGCACCTCAATTGCAAATGGTATTTCAATTAAAAATATTGATATCTCAGGTTTAACCTATGAAGAAGCAAAATCAAAAGTTGAATCTTCTTTAAAAAATTCCATGGATGAAAATATCACATTACAACACAATGAATATTCAACAACTATAAATATTGAACAAGTAGAAGCTAAATTTAATATTACGGATTCTTTAGATACAGCATACAATTATACCAGAACTAATAATTTTCTAGTTAATGATTTAAATACTTTAAAATTATACTTCAATCAAATGAATATAGAACCAAACTTATTAATAAATTTGAATCAACTAAAAAAATCATTAGAAGATATATCTTCTCAATTACCTGATACAGTAATAGAAAGTAGCTATTATATAGACGAAAATAATTTAATAATAACTGCTGGGAAAACTGGTTTAATTGTAGATGTAAATAAGACTGCAAATTCTATTCTTCAGTCATTATACAATCTATCATATTCAAATAATACTTTAGAAATTTTCACTGAAAGTAAAAAACCTCAAGAAATAGATATTGAAAAAATACATAAAGAAATATATAAAGAACCAATAAATGCATCTTATGATGAAAATACCCATATTGTAACCCCATCTGAAAATGGTCTTGATTTTGCTATTTCTATAGAAGAAATAAATAATATGTTAAAAACACAAAAAGATGAATATACTATAAAATTAAAAACACTATACCCAAATATAACAACAAGTATGATAGGTATGGAAGCATTTCCAGATTTATTATCTACTTTTAGTACCAGATATGTTACTTCAAATAAAAATAGAACTACAAATCTTAGACTTGCTGCTAATAAAATAAATGGAACTGTTATTATGCCTGGAGAAACCTTTTCTTTTAACAAAATTGTAGGAAAAAGAACAATAGAAGCAGGATATAAAGATGCAGCAATCTATCAAGATGGAAAAGTTATTGATGGTCTTGCAGGTGGTATTTGTCAAATATCATCAACATTATTTAATGCTGTTGTCTATGCTAATTTAGAAATAACAGAAAGAAGAAATCATCAATTTGTTCCATCTTATGTAACAGCTGGAAGAGATGCAACTGTTGTATATGGAGCACAAGATTTTAAATTTAAAAACACTAGAAACTATCCTATTAAGATAATTTGCTCTGTAAATAATGGAATTGCAAAATTTGATATATACGGATTAAAAGAAAGTAATGAATATGAAGTTGTAATTACATCCAAAGTAACAAGTAGAACTTCAAAATATATCTATTCTACAACATGGAAAACACTTAAACAAAATGGTCAAATTATAAGTTCAAAAGTTATATGTAAAGACACATATAAAACCCATTAATTTTTTCCATATTCTGCCTTTGACAAAATGCCAATTTCCGTATACAATAAGGGAGAAAATTATGGGAAAAGACAAAAAAGGAGTAGTTGAAATGAATAATATTTTACATATCGGATTAGATGTTGGATCCACAACAGTGAAAATTATAGTAATGAATGATAAACTTGAAACAATTTATAATGATTATAGAAGACACTTTTCTGATACAAAAAATACAGTTTGTACTGTATTAGAAGAATTATGTGAAAAATATCCAAATAATAAATTTACATTAGCATTAACTGGTTCCGGTGCTATGTCTGCGGCTAATTTTTTAGGAGTAAAATTTATACAAGAAGTTGTATCTTGTAAAAGAGTTGTAGAAAAATACATTCCAAAAACAGATGTAGTTATAGAACTTGGTGGAGAAGATGCAAAAATAATATATTTTGATAAATCTATTGAACAACGTATGAATGGTACATGCGCAGGTGGAACTGGAGCATTTTTAGATCAAATGGCATCACTATTACATACTGATACTGCTGGATTAAACGAACTTGCAAAAAAACACACAATGATATATCCAATTGCATCTCGTTGTGGAGTTTTTGCCAAAACAGATATACAACCACTTATAAATGAAGGAGCTGCAAAAGAAGATATAGCAGCATCTATATTTCAAGCTGTAGTTAACCAAACTATTAGTGGTTTGGCATGTGGTAGACCAATTAGAGGAAATGTTGCATTTTTAGGAGGTCCTCTTAATTACCTACCAGAATTAAGAAAAAGATTTATAGAAACATTAAATCTACAACCAGACGAAATAATTGTTCCAGAAGAAGCTCATCTTCTAGTTGCAAAAGGAGCAGCTTTAGATTCTGTTGATTCAGATTTAATAACAGTAGATGAATTAAAACAAAAAATAGAAAATTTAAAAAATTCTCAAGATAATACAACACATCCATTAGAACCATTATTTAAAGATGAGAAAGAATATGAAGAATTTAAAAAAAGACATGATAAAACAAAAGTAGAAAAGAAAGACCTATCAACTTATAAAGGAGATGCTTTTATAGGTATTGATGCAGGATCTACAACTACAAAATTAGTCTTAATAGATACTGAAGGAACTTTATTATATTCATCTTACGGAAGCAATGAAGGAAATCCTTTACAAAGTGTTATTAAAATGCTAGAAGATTTATATAATATTTTACCTGAAAATGTAACTATAAGATATAGTGGTGTTACAGGATATGGGGAAAAACTAATACAAACAGCATTAAATATTGACTTAAATGAAATAGAAACAATAGCACATTATACAGCTGCTAAAAAATTCGAGCCAGATGTTACAAGTATTGTAGACATTGGTGGTCAAGATATGAAATATATCAAAATGAAGAACAATGCAATTGATAATATAATGTTAAATGAAGCTTGTTCATCAGGATGTGGATCATTTATAGAAACATTTGCAAAAAGTTTAAATTTAGATATATCTGAATTTGTTAAAGAAGCAATACGTGCAAAAAGACCTGTAGATTTAGGCTCAAGATGTACTGTATTTATGAACTCAAAAATAAAACAAGCTCAAAAAGAAGGATATTCTGTTGGAGATATTTCAAGTGGTTTATCTTATTCTGTTATAAAAAATGCCATTCAAAAAGTTATGAAAGTAAGAAATGTAGAAACACTTGGAAATCATATAGTTGTACAAGGTGGAACATTCTATAATGATGCTGTTTTAAGAGCATTTGAAAAAATAGTAGGAAAAAATGTAATAAGACCTGATATAGCAGGACTTATGGGAGCCTATGGTATGGCTTTACTTTCTAAAGAACAATATGAAACTAATTTAGACATGGAATATGTTTCTACAATATCAAAATTAGAAGATTTACACAATTTAGATATAAAAGTAACACATACACGTTGCAACAGATGTGAAAATCACTGTAAATTAACAGTTAATAGATTTAATAATGGTGCTACATATATATCAGGAAATCGTTGTGAAAAAGGTGCTGGTATTGTTTCAAATAATGCTAAATTGCCTAATTTAGTACAATTTAAATACAATAGAATTTTTGATTATAAACCTCTAGAAGAACAATATGCTGTAAGAGGAACTATAGGAATCCCTAGAGTTCTAAATATGTACGAGGATTATCCATTTTGGTTTACATTCCTTACAGAACTAGGATTTAGAGTTATAATATCAGAAAAAAGTACAAGAAAAACATATGAAAAAGGTATGGAATCTATGCCTTCCGAATCAGTATGTTATCCTGCAAAACTTGCACATGGACATATAGAAAGTCTAATAGAACAAGGAATTAAAACAATATTTTATCCTTGTATGCCATATTCTAGAAAAGAATATGAAAAAGCAGATAATAAATATAACTGTCCAATAGTTATATCTTATTCTGAAGTTATTAGAAATAATGTAGAGGATTTAAACAAAAATAAAATTAAATTTATTAATCCATTTTTACCATTTGATTGTAAAAACTTAGTTAAAAAAATTATGGAATTAGATGAATTTAAAGAATATAATTTTACAAAACAAGAACTAATAGAAGCTGCCAAAAAAGCAGAAGCAGAATATCAAAAATGTAAAGAAGATATTAGAAATAAAGGAAAAGAAACAGTTAGGTACATAGAAGAAAATAACTTAAAAGGTATTGTTTTAGCAGGTAGACCTTATCATATAGACCCAGAAATAAACCATGGAATTGATACATTAATAACATCTTTAGGACTTTGTGTATTAACAGAAGACAGTATCTCGCACCTAGCCCAAGCAAAAAGGCCTTTAAGAGTTGTTGACCAATGGGTATTCCATGCTAGACTTTATGCAGCCGCAGATTTTGTTGGTAAACATGATAATTTAGAATTAGTACAATTAAATTCATTTGGTTGTGGTGTTGATGCCGTAACAACAGATCAAGTAGAAGAAATACTTTCAAGTTATAATAAAATGTATACATTAATAAAAATAGATGAAGTTAATAACTTAGGTGCTGTAAGAATCCGTATAAGATCTCTTCTAGCAAGTATAAATAAACGTATAAAAAGTAAAGAACAAGAAAAAGACTTAGGTGACTACGGAATTAAGAAAAAGATCTTTACTAAAGATATGAAAAAAGATTATACAATATTAATTCCACAAATGGCTCCTATACACTTTGAATTACTAGAAACAGCAGTTGCTGCTTCTGGATATAAAGTAGAATTATTAAGAGAATGTACTCAACATACAGTGGAAACAGGATTAAAATATGTAAATAATGATGCTTGTTATCCATCAATACTAGTAACAGGTCAAATGATAGAAGCGCTTCAATCTGGAAAATATGACTTAAATAAAACAGCATTAATAATGTCACAAACTGGTGGAGGATGTAGAGCCACAAATTATATAGGATTTATTAGAAAAGCATTAAAAGATGCAGGATTTGAAAACATTCCAGTTATCTCATTTAATGTTGTAGGTATGGAAAAAATGCCTGGATTTAAAATAACAGTTCCTCTAATTGAAAGACTTATAAAAATGGTTATATATGCAGATTTGCTACAAAAAATGCTTACAAAAAATAGAGCATATGAAGTAAATAAAGGTGAAACACAAGCATTATTTGATAAATGGATGGAAAAATGCAAAAAATTACTTATAAAATCATCAAATAATGAATTTAAAAAAAGTATTTATGATATAGTAAATGATTTTGAAAAAATAGAATTAGATACAACAATAGAAAAACCAAAAGTTGGTATAGTTGGTGAAGTATTAATAAAATATCATCCTTTTGGAAATAACTATGTAGCAGACTTATTGGAAAAAGAAGGAGCAGAAGTTGTATTGCCAGATTTTATGGGATTTGTTAAATTTATGGCAACACATAAAATAACATTTAATTCTTTACTAAATATAAATAAAACTTCTGCAAAAATTTCTAAAATTGCTATTAAATTAATAGATTTATTAGAAAAAGATTTAAGATTAGCATTAGCTAATTCTAAGAAAAATTACTTACCTCCATGTGATATTTGGCATTTAGAAAAACAAGTAAAAGATGTTTTATCTATTGGAAATCAAACAGGTGAAGGTTGGTTTTTAACAGCAGAAATGATAGAATATATTGAAAATGGAATTCCAAACATTATATGTGTTCAACCATTTGCTTGTTTACCAAACCATGTAGTTGGAAAAGGAGTTATTAAAACAATAAGAGCAAAATATCCAAATGCAAATATTTCTCCTGTAGACTATGACCCTGGTGCAAGTGAATCTAACCAAACAAATAGAATAAAATTACTTATGACTGTTGCAAAAGATAATTTAAAATTAAAACAAAAAGAAAAATTAGCAACAGAAAAAGAAAATGAAACTATAGATTTCCAAAATGAAAAAACAAAAATTACAGAATAATTAAATATTTATTTTATAAAAGCGGATTAGAGTTAAAACCTAATCCGTTTTATTTATATTATTTTTATTAAATTTTTAATATTTTCTATATTCTTTATTGTTTGATTATAACCTAACTCATATAGTTCATCAATTTTACTCATATCTAATAATGATGTTTTTTTACCTTTAAATTTTACCATATAATCAACTCCATCTAATTCATAATTAGATAACTCTCTACATAATAACTGAATTGATCTATCAGCTACATCTATAAAATTTTTACAACACTTTTCATCTACATCATTTTCAAAAACAAAACTTAATACTTTATCTGCCCCTATATCCTTAGTTTCTTTCCATGGCACATTTTCTCTAATTCCACCATCTAATAATTTGGTATCTTTATAGTCACATGGAGAAAAAACAACTGGATAACTACAACTTGCTCTTACTGCTTTTCCAATATTTATATCATTAATGTATTCTATTTCATCCGAAAATGATCTTCTATCCATTTTTGAAGTAAAACAATATAATTTACCATTATACATATCAACACTTGGAATAATAAGTGGCATTTTAATATCTTGTATGTTTTCTATATTCTTTTTTATACATACTTTATTTATTAATTTTTCAATTTGTTTTCCTGAATTTAATCCATCTATTATTATTTTTCCTGTAAAAATAATACCAAAAACACATTTGAATATATTTTTAATATCTATATATTTTATTTTTTTACAATATTTTTTAAAAATATTATATATTTCATCTGTTGTATATCCACTGGCATATAATGCTGCAACTATACTTCCAGATGACGTTCCAGATATATATTGAAATTTTATATTATTTTCTTCTAATGCTTTTATTGCTCCTATATGTGCTGCTCCTTTTACTCCTCCCCCTGCTAAGCAAATACCTAATTTCATAAAATCACCTATTAAAATATATTCATATTTTTTTTCAGTATTACTTTAAAAAAAATAAAAACTTATCTATAAACGAATTTGTATTTCATTTAATAAATAAGTTTTTATTTTTATTATTTTATATTTAAAGTTGAACTATATGTTTTTACCGCTTTTGCCAATTCATCTTCCCATTTGGTTTCTATACCAGTATACTCTTGCAATACTCTAATTTTATTAAAGGTTAATTTTTGTATATCTGATTCTTCATCAAAATATTTTGTAAATGATAATTCAAAAGTCTTTTCTTCTTTACCTCTTACTGCTTTTTCTGTATTAGCATATTGATCTAATATAATTGCTCTAGAATCACTATTTTTTAATGAGATTCCACATGTATCTTTTTCTTGATCTTTAGCTATTACAATTGCATAAGATGTTTTATTTTTTATTTTTACTTTATATGTAACTTTATCATAATATGTTAATTTTTCTTCTACAGTTATTTTCATAAATTCATCTTCTGCAATATAATTTAAGTCCTCCTTAGAAATAAATCCAGCTACACTTAATTTCATAGAATTATCTTTTTGTTTATCAAGTACAATCATTTCATCATATGTTATATCAGATTTTTCAGTATTCATACCAGTAGCCAAAATATCTTCTGATATTGTAACTTTATATACATATATATTATCTTTATTAGAATAATCTTGTATATTATATATTTTATCTCCGTCAAAAATATAATCAATATACTTCTTAAATACCTCTATATTATTATTAAATTTTGCTTCTTTGCATTCGCTAGAAATCATATTATAAGCATCTTCATATTTCTTTGTATTACATTTATCCATATAGTTTTTTATAGTTTCATTAATAGTTGCTTTTGTCTTTTCAGACTTTACTTCGCTACCTGATATTATTGGTGTATGTGGTTCATAACTTGTAGAAGGAGGTTGATTTGCTTGTTTTTTTCCTAAATAAACATTTATCCCCACTATTATTGCTATAATTATAATTGCAATAAATATTTTTACTTTATTTCTTTTAAAAAAATTGTATATCTTTACTCTAAAATCTAAAAACATTTCTTCCTCCTTTACTTTTTAAATGATAAATAATAATCATTATAATCATTTTCTTGAATTATATATGTTTTTTCTTTCTTTACTTCTGCTCTATCTAACATATTTCCTATTCTGACTTTTACTATATAATTTTTCCCTTGAGTATATATACTTGCATACTCTATTGCAAGCATATCTGGCAATTTTTCTTGATCTATATATTTTTTATAATCATCTAATGTAGGAAAATAATTTTGTTTATATTTAGAATATAATAATGTATATGCAGAGTTATACTCTTTATTTTCCAAATGCTTAAAATACGTTCCTAGATATGATTTTATTCTTTCAGCTTCTGAAAGCTCTTTTAATTCTTCTATTTTAGCTTCATCTTCTTTTGTTAATATATCACTACCATTTACTGATTGATCTCCAATAACATTACTTTGATTTTGTTCAATTTCTGTAGTATTATCTTCCTTAATATTTTTAATATCTTTTAAAAACATTATTATAACTAGTATAATAGCTAATATAACAGCCATTGAGATAACTAATACATTTCTTATTTTCTTATTATTCATTTATAATACCTCTCTTATATGATAATAACTATATCTACCTTACCCACTCTGCACTAACATCATTATTATAAAACCAGTTTCCATTTGGTGTGATTTGAACAGGTGATGTTCCACTTTTACAATTACTTTTAGCTTTTTGTTCACAATACTGTCCAAGAAAGAAATAATATTTATATGGTAATTCACTTATAGATGTCTTACTCAAAACTGCATTAACTGTGCTTTTTAACTGTTGAGAAACAGCTGAATAGTCTTCTCCACCAGGCAAATAATTCAAATAATATCCTTTTAAATAAGACTCATATGCATTATCAGCCGTAGCTGCTTTATATGCATTATAATGTACTCCATCAGAAGTTTTTGTACCATCATGAATAACTCTAAACATCATTGATGATGTTATTGCAAGAGCTTCATTTGTTCCTAACAATCCACCTTCATGAGCAACAACAGCATATATTGTATTTAATTCTTCTGTTGTATATCCATATGTTTGAGCTGTTTGATTGTCTATTGGATCAAGTGATACTGTTTGATCTTCATTTTCTTTTTCTTTTGAAATAACATAATTATTTTTTACAATAGCACCATTCTCATCTCTTAATACCAATTTTAAATCTTGTTTTATAGTTGTACCTAGCTCTGTTCCTTCATCTAATTTGGAACCTACAGACATATCCTCATCAACTTTAAATCCTGAAATTAAAATTGTATATTTATTATATGTTTTTTTAGGTTCATTTATTTCAATACAAACTGCATCATCAGTTCTATATGTAATCTCTCCTTTACATGGTGATTGTACAATTTTCCCAACTTCGAATCCTGTTTGAGCTGGTTTTATTTCAGCTTTATATACACAATCTTCTCCATCTGTTAACAATTTTCCATTATAATCTTTTATAACTTTATCAAACAATTCTTTCTTTTCTTTAGTCCCATCTGCCTCGTAAAAATGTATTTTATACTTTGCCATAAGCTCTTTAAACATACGAATAATTGCTTGTGCATCTTCACCTTGTATTTGTTCTAGCATAGCAATGGCATCTACGGCTGTATTTGAAAAATCAATTTTTGATTTTTTATCTGATTTACCAATTCCATCATATTTATAATATTCATTATTATCAATTAAATTAGTAATCCATTCCCCAGCTTCTCCTACTTTTTTTGCATCAGCAATTTGCTTTAATGAGCCTGTACCTGAAGATTCTTCTACTGCTATTAGTCCTTCTTTAGCCGCTTCTTTTATTAAATCATTATCTGTATCTTTAGCAACATAATCACCATATGTAGTAGAATTACCACCGTCAATCCATTCATAACAATCCTTAAATGATATATCTTGATACCAATGATCTGAAACAGATAATATTAATGGTATATATTTTGTAAAGTCACTTACATTAATATCCAAATTCATATATGCCACTAAAAAATCAAATGCATCTTGCTTATCACCATTTGCTATTGTTATTGCTTCAACAACATTATCTGGAATATTATTAGCATCTATATCTTTTATAGAAACTCCATTGCCTAAAATACACAATTTTGCAGTATTATTAATATCTAAAACAACATTATAATAATTTTTTCCATTTCCTAAATCTATATATAATTTTTTACTTACAGAAGAATCTTTACTTTTAATTAATGCCATTTCTACTGCTGTTTCTCCCATTCCTCTTTCTGCAACTTTATATGCAAAATCCGGAGCTAAACTTGATAAATGTAAAGCTAGCGACAATTGTAGTGGTACACCATATTTACTTGACCATCCATCCATATTATAAGAATAATCTGAAGAAGTAAATAGTCCATCATTTGAGTTCTTTATTACCATTCTTTTATTATTTCTAGATATTTTTACTCTATTGGTACCAAAAAATTTATTTTTTTCATTAACAAATTCTACTCCACTACTACTACCATTTTTTACATAATCATCTATATCTTCATCTCCCTTATTAACAAAGTATATTAATCCTGAACCCTCGGATGGTTCATCAAGCCCAATTAAACTTAATGCTTTTTGCGTAAAAGTATTATGCTGATTACGAACTAAATAAATTGCATTTTCTGCTGATAAATACATTGCTAAATATTTAGAACGAACAAAACGTAAATTTCCTTCTTCATCTCTAATTAATAATATATTTGATTTTATATCCTCAATTTTATTTTTTACTGCATCTATCTTATTACCACTATTAACAGTGTAAGCATTATCTAAAATGTCTTTACTAAACTTTTTACCTAAACGTACTTCAGCATAAGTTTTAGAAGGATCTTCTTTTTTTCTTTCCTCTGCTGTTTTAAAACTAAAATTACTTAATGCTAAACCATCAACATCATTAACATTTGAGCTTGTCCACCATTCTTTTAAATTTTTCCATGTACTATCAACAACCACTTCAACTGATGCTTTTTGTTTTGTAGAATTATCTAAAAATCCATATCCTTCAAGATCATATCCCATTGTTTCTAAATATTCTGCAGCATTATTTATTTGATTCTTATCAACATAAATTTCTGCAGCATTTTGATCTTTATTATGAAAAAAGTCTTCTATTCCCTTTCTAAAATTATTAATTCCCTCTCCTATTTTTCCAACAACCATACCTGGCATTGTATTAAAGAAAAATACAATACCAACAATAATCATAATAATTATAATTATTACAATTATTACTAATATTACAATTAATACTGGCCATGCAGCGGCAGCGGCTGCTCCTGCAGCAGCTCCTGCTCCGGGTTCCTGCAGCTGCTCCCGTTCCTGCTGCTGCTCCTTCACCGGCTGCTGCTCCAGTTCCTGCTGCTGCTCCTTCACCGGCTACTGCTCCAGTTCCTGCTGCTGCTCCTTCACCGGCTGCTGCTCCTTCTCCTGCTGTTGCTCCTGTCGCTGCTCCTTCACTTGCTGCCGTTTCTTCACCTGCAACCGTACCTTCACTTACTGTTGTTTCCTCACTCGCTGTTGTTTTCTCACTTGCTGCTGCTCCTTCATCTGCCGTCTTTCCTTCATCTGCCGATGAACCATTAGAAGATTCTTCTCCAGAATCACTTGAAGATTCTGAATTTGATTTGTTATTTTCATCTTTACCATCATCATTTTTATCTTCATTCTCTTCTTCTTTATCTTTATCCTTTTCCTTTTCCTTATCATTTTCTTTGTCTTTATCGTTGTCATCGTCGTCATCGTCATCATCGTCGTCATCGTCATCGTCGTCATCGTCATCGTCATCGTCGTCATCGTCGTCATCATCGTCGTCATCGTCATCATCGTCGTCATCGTCATCATCGTCGTCATCGTTATCATCGTCGTCATCGTCATCGTCGTCATCATCGTCATCATCGTCGTCATCATCGTCATCATCGTCGTCATCGTCATCATCTTCGTCATCGTCGTCATCTTTTTCTTTTTTCTTTTCCTTTTCCTTTTCTTCTTCCTCTTCCTCTTCCTCTTCTAAATTTTCATCATCTTCTTCAGTTAGTGGATTATTTGACCTCTTTTTTTTAGCTTTTTCTTCTGCCTCCTCTTCGGCTTCCTTCTTTTTCTTTTTTTGCTTTTCTTTTAATTCTTCTGCTTCATCTTGATTTTTATTTTTTGACATAATTCACCTCCTATTGATAATTATTATTTTTCTAGTCCCCTTTTTATAGCATCTTCAATCTCTTTATTTATAGCATCTTTATTTACATTACCTATTGCATCTAATACTTCTTTAGACTTAAATATCTTTTTAGCCAAATCTTGTTTTTCTCTATTTAGTTCTAAATAGTCTTTCGATTTAAGATACTTTTCATTATTACTTTTTGCTCTTTCTATATCAGCAATCATATCTTTTGATATATTTATTATATTTGTATCAGCCATTCCTGCATTTTTAGCTTTAAAATCTTTAATCGCATTTTCAACATTATCTAATTTTATATTAATACTATTTTTAACATTTCCTGCTTGTATGCTTTCTATTTTTTTCATTACTCTCTTATCAGCATTCTTCTTTCCTCTTTCAACATAATTATCTTTCATTTTTTGTAGTTGCTTAGCTAATTCAATTTCATTCTTATCTGTAAGCATATCAATATCGGCTTCTAATAAATCAGCTGATTTGTTATACAATTCATCATCTGATAATTCATCATTTGCTAGTCTATATTTTTCATATGCTGCTGAAAGTCTCTTATCTTGCAATTTATTCTTTAATTTATTTGAATCTTCATCTGTTAGAGATGTTATTTTATTAGTAAATTTTCCACCCTTCATAGAATATCCAGCTATAATACCATTCATACCATTTCCAGTAGCTCCAGCAACCATAGCTCCAACGGCAAATTTAGGTACCAATTTAGCAGTAGTAGAAATTCCTTTTAAAAGTGCTTGCTTTCCTAAGTTTTTTGCAACTTCTTTTTTATCTGCACCCAATTCTTCTAAATTACCTTTCATATTATCCTTCATATCTTCAAATGCCTTTGCAAAAGCAGATTGTTTTTTATCATCTAAAGGATTATTAGACAAATTTCCTGAACCTGATGAACTGCTTGAACTTTTAGATGAACTGCTTGAACTTTTAGATGAACTACTAGAACCCTTCGGTGAACTTCCAGAATTTTTGTTTTTATTTTTATCATTTTTTCTTGAAGAATTATTTGATGAGCCATCTCCTATATTAGGTATTGGTTTACGTTGAATGCCACCCGCTGATATACTTCCTGATTTAGTTGTAGTCTTTGCTACATTTTTACTACCAGAAGCGATTTTATTTAATCCATTAGCTGCAATTGCTCCAGCTGCTACCATTCCACCAACACTACTTGCTTTTTCAAATCCAAATATTTTCTTAACAATATCCTCAGCTTTAAAAATAAATAACACTGATAATATTACAAATATTAACCCAGATAGAGAATGTGAATTATTCAATGCATTTACAGCAGTTGAAACGAAAACTAAATATATAATACAATGAAATGGTTGTATTAAAACATTATAAACAAATTCCTTTAGCCACGTATCTAATGCTTGTGATTTTCCATCTCCTAATTTGTCTATTGAGTAAGTAACTGTTATTAATGGAGAAATCACAATTAAAAAACCTATTGTAAATAAACGTTTCATATACATAATAAATAATGCTAATGTAGTGCCTACTAATATCATATACAATATTAATGAACCTATACCCTTTATAAACATAGGGCTAAAGCATCCTTTCATTAATTCTCCCATATAATCCTCTATTATTCCAGAATCATTCATTCCACTAATACTGTATATTAAATCTACCAGCCCATTGTTTGCATTTATTACTAACACTATAAAATAATGAAGCAAAAATAATATTGCAAATCCCATTGTCCAATTTACTAACATAGTTTTATACATTGCTTTATCTGATGCAACTGATGAAATTGCCATTCTTATTCCTATATATACAAGTACTGCTAAAGATAATACAATAGAAATATTTCTTAATGCATAATACCATTTAGCAACTCCAAGTCTAAAATTTAAAACTACATTATCTTTTGCGCCACTTCCCTTAAAATCAAAAAAATTTATATTAATAATTGAAGCTTGTTGTGATTTAGAACTACCTGTAAATATAATATCTTCAGCAGTTAATACAACTCCATCTCCATCAATCCCACACAATTGAGTTGCTAAGGTATGCATCAACATAAAATTTGCTGCAGCAGGAGCCCTAAATACCCATGTTAATACTCCTACTATACCATCTATAATAGCTCCTCCAGCATTTTCCCAAATATTATTTACACTTTCAAAATCATCATCTAGGTCAACTGTAGCATTAGAAATTATTGGTAGATTCATATTAAATAATATTATAAATACTAATATTAGTATAATTGATTTTCTCATTACCTTTTTAATATTACTCATTTTCATTTACTCCCCTCAATTCTGCTCTATGTATTCTTACTTTTGTAAGTTCTGCTGCTAATTCCATGAATTCATCTTTTTGGGCACTTCTATTATTTTTCATACTTCCTTCTCTTCCTCCAGCTACTTGTATTTGATGTGCTAATTCTTTATTTGTTATATTTTTAATATGCTCATTTATTTTTTCTTTTGTTACTGATTTTACATCTATATTTTCTTCTGTCGCTATTTTTGATTTTATAACTTCCTCAAAATTCTTCTTATATTGCACTTTATCAATTTTTAACTCTGTTGTTTCATCAATTGTATCAATTAATTTTTCTACATTTTCTAATGTAAGATTTGAATTTTCATCTTCCAATTGTTCTTTCTTTCTTTATGCATTTTCATTTAATTTCATCGAATTCAACATTTGTTGTTTAACTAATTTTCTCTTATCTTCAACATTCATATCGCTTAACTTTTTATCAATATCTGCTTTACTTATGTCTTTTTTCCTCTTTCCTGTTTCTTTTGTAATCATATCTACTATTTCTATTTTTATTCCATCTTCAAGTTCATCTCTATTTATACTTACTAGTCTTGTATTGCTTTTTGCTAATTCATTTACTTTCTCATGCAAAGATTGTAAATTTGTTATTTGACTTGAAATAGAATCAACCTTATCATATAAATTTTCCTGTTTACTAATTTGCAACGTTACTGAATTTTCTTTTGCTAATTGCATCATACATATTACTTCATATGCATCATCTTCTGTTACCATTGACGTCATGTCTTTATATAATTTTTTTAATTCTTTTTGATTTATATCAGGATTATTATTTAACTTACTTAATAATTTTTTTATTTTCTTTTCTGAATTCTTTATTGCAATTTCATGTGATGTATTTCTTTTACTATCAAAAATCTTTTGATTTCTTCTATTAGTTTCACCTTGTAAATTTTTTATATGTTTATATGCTCCAGCTGTTAATACATTTTTTACAAATTCTGTTTTTCCTTGAGAATATTCCTTGTTTTTATTTAAATAATTTATTCCTTTAATTTGATGTTTACGTGCATTTGTTAACATTGTAGCTCCTAATTCTGGCTCTACTACTGCCATTCCTATACCTGCTACTAACTCTGCTTTTGCTGCTACAGTATTATATGCTTCTCCTATCATTTCTTTAGCATCTTTTTTGGTTTCTTCTTTTATCATTTCATCTTTTTCCACTAATTTTTTAGCAGTTTTGTATACATCTAATTCATCTTTTTCATTAATTAAATCACCGACATCATATGTATTCATTCCTATTTTAATTTTCGTTTTTCCTGTTATTTTTGCAACTTCTAGTGATTTTTTTACTTTTTCTATTTTATCTAACCCTTTATAATATTTTACTTTTGATAAATATATTTTTCCAGGAGCTGTAATTGGCTTTGCTGTCATCTTTAGAGCTTTTATATTTGTTTTTGCAAATCCCTTTACTATATTCTTTGGTCCAGCTAATGCTGCTGTTACTTTTACTATATCTTTCATTGATCCTGATTTTATTCCAAATATCTTTTTAAATATTCCTTCTGCAACTAACATAAAGCTTATTAATAATATTGAAATAGCTCCACTTCTTATTGACGCACCTAATACATTTAATGCTAAACTAACAAATAATGTATATAATAATGCATGTACACTTTGTATCAACACGTTAAAAGAATATTCTTTTACCCAATTACTTAAAGATTGTGATTTATTATCTTTTATTTTATCTATTGCATATAATACTCCTAATATAGGAGCCATAAATGTTAATATTCCAACAACTAAAAAACGCTTGAAATATGATACTAAAAACTTTACTAACAAAACTACTAATGCTACATACATAATTAGTGCTGGCCATCCAACACTTGCTTGAATAGCATATGCAGATGCTCTTACAGAATCATATAGTGACTCTTCCCCTCCTGCTAAAGTAGCATTTATTAAATCTATTAAAGCACTATTTAACTTTAATATTATTATCATAAAATAATGTATAAAAAATACTATAAGAAAACTTACAACCCAACTTGTTAACATTTCTTTATATTTTGCTTTTTGCTCTGCTACTGACGCAAATGCCATTCTTACTCCTAAATACAATAACACTAAAAGCAAACCTACTAATGAAATTGTTCTTATTATGTAATAACACATTGCTATATTTTCCCTTATTACATACATAACACTGTCTTTTTCTATTTTAACTCCACCAGCAGTTGAGAAATCAAAGAAATTTACATCTAACATTGGTACTTTATTATTTACAAGTTTTTCTATTGTAAGACTTGCTGTTTCTCCAGTAATCCATTCCATTAAATCATTAATCCAACTCTCAACTACAGCAGTCCATCCTATAAATATCATTCTATTTAAATATGTTGTAATTCCAACAAACCAATCTAGTATATCTACTAATTTATCAACAACCCAATCAAAAGTATATTTAGTTGCTCCAAATACTCCTGTTGCTGTACCTTGATATTCAAATTGATTACCAGACGCATCTGTTGCTGAACCATTTGGATTACTTGGACTTGTTGTATCTCCACCATTATATGTTCCTGTTGTTGAACCTTGTCCCTTAAAAATGGTCGTTAATTTATTTATTCTATTTATTTCTGCTACACCCTCATCAGAAAGTCTACAAAAATAACTAATCCCATCAACAGTTCCAATATATTCAGAAAGATCTTGATATAATAAATTACCATAAGCACAATGTACTATTTTTCCATTTCCTACATATGTCATTACATGATGACTATTATTCAATATATCTCCAGGCATCAATTCATCCATACTTCCATATTGATATCCTTCAAACCAATTAACTGCACAAGCACCAACCCCTGTTCTTGTACCATTTTTCGTACATGTATAAGGCATTATAAATCCATTATATCCATTTGAAATACCATCATGATCTAATCCTGTAGCCTGATGAATATTCATTGATACCCATCCAACACAATCCATTCTATATTTTCCATTTCCATTTGGATCTTTTTCACCATTATATGGGTACTTTCTAACTCCTGCTAATACAATATCATCATAACAATTATAATATTCTACTTCAGAAGAATATTCTTTATAAAAATTAATTGCAAACTCAGCTATAAATTGTCCTGCTTCTGCTTTAGATACTGGGTTTTTACTAGTATCTCTTCTATTATTTTCTTGTGTTGTATTATTTGTAGTATTAGTAGTATTTTTTTTGCTTGTCTTAGCCCAAACTACATTATTATCAAAAAAAACATTAAATAAAATAAGGAAAATACATATTATAAATATTAATTTTTCAATTCTACTTTTTATTTTCATATTTTCCCTCCTTTTATTTAATAGTTATTGTTTTATCATCATATTTAAGCACATTTGAATTATATTCTTTAAAATCAAATTTATCATTTCCTTTTACTAGTATTGATGTTTTTCTTGTTCTTAAATCCAACATATATATCCCTTCATTTTTTATACTATACACATATCTATAATCATCTACCCATGTATATGAATTTATATTTAAATTTAATTCTAAATCTGGATATTCTTTATTAATACAAATAAATTTTTGAGTTTGAATATTATCTTTAGTATCTATAGATAAATAATACTCATTTGAAAACCTTTTTAATTTTTCTTCATTTGTATTACTTTTTCTAAGCTCTTCTTTATAAGTATAATTAGATGTAACATACATTCTTTCTTGTTCTTTTAAAACAACTAAATCATAATTTTTATCTATATAAATATTACTTGGTAACTCATCTTTAGATATTTCTGTTAAAGTTTTATTATTTTCTACATAACCTGTATAATTTTTATATAATATAATTCCCTGTTTATCAGAAACATTATATTGAAATTTTACTCCTCTTAAAGAATATGTAATATTAATCTGATTACCTGAAACACTATATTCATCATAATCTGACCATATATCAGTTAAATTACTAGCTACTTTTCTTATATCTTCACCATTTTTTATTTGTTGAACTATATTACAAAACTCCTCATTTTTAGAATCTTCTACTCTATATATAGAAACCTCATCTTTTTCAAAAAATATGTATATTTTTTCTCCCTTATAACCAATAATAGAAGAATCTTCTATTATTGGTTGCCCTAAAGATTTTTTAACATTTTCAAAGCTAACTCCCACTTTTAGATTATTTACTATTTCTTTAGAATATCTTTCTGTAAAAACAACATTAAAAACTTTATCTCCTATTCTTTTTACTTTTATTCCTTCATCAAAATAAATATCATAATCATCAAGTGAACTTTCTTTTGTACCAAAACTAACTTTTCGTTCCACCCAATTATTTTTTATTAAATTATTTATTATATCAGAATTTATTGTAATATCTGATATATTTGTATTTTTAAAACTATCTAGATTTTTCCTTGACTCTTTATCTGCATAATAATTAGCATCACCATTTATTTTTATATGTTTAACTACTTTTTCTTCTTTATCACAAATAACCTCAATTGTTATATTTTGTGATTCATCTATAAATATAAAATTAGAAAAATCCAAAACATTCGCCGTATATATTGCTAGTTTTTGAAAGAATTCTTCATTACTAACATTACCAGAGTATAATCCTTTATTAAATTTTAAATAAATTCTTTTCGAATAATCCTGATCTTTTAACTCTTCCTCTTTTATATAATCGCATCCTAAATATACAGCAACTTCTCTAACAGATTCAAATTCTTTTACACTTGTATAATTATTATTTTCCACTTCTCTTTTAAAAAGTTTCTTTTCTATAATAGAATAGATAAATATTAC
The DNA here is from genome assembly GCA_934133175.1 of uncultured Clostridia bacterium. Taxonomy (GTDB): domain Bacteria; phylum Bacillota; class Clostridia; order TANB77; family CAG-508; genus CAG-269. The sequence goes on from CAKPAX010000004.1 coordinate 21,088, forward strand.
AATAATAATAATTATTATTATTATTAAAATTCTTAACAAAACTTTTTTTATTCCTAATTCTTTAATTTTATTTAAAATATCTTTTATAAAATCTTTCATATAATTAACTTCCTATTTTTGATAATTGTTTAGCAGCTAAATTATCTTTCATACTCTCTACAGTTATAGAGTTTTTAATTCTAAATATATTCCTAATTACTCTTTCTCCTCTAGATAAAGCAGACAAAAATATTACTGCTAATATTGGTACATCTTTTACAATATTACATGCCATAGACATAAATACCATATAGAGTAATGCATGTAATGGCTGTATTAACACATTTAGTGCATAGTCATTTATCCACATTTTAAATGCTTGAGATTCTCCATCTCCAACTTTATCAAACATATTTTGAACAACAACTAATGGCGAAATTACTATTAAAAACGCTGTACTAAATAGTCTCTTTCCATACATAAAAAAGAATTTTAATTGGTAAAATGTTAACATCCAATACAAAATTGTTGGAATTATTATCGAAAAACCTTTTTCTGTTGAAGTTGTCGAACTGTCAAATAATGTACTTTCTATTGTAAGTACTCCTTTTCCACAAATTGATTTTAATACTGTTTCGCAAAAATCCAGTAATACCGAATTAATTTTTAATATTACAATCATTATATATGGTAAAAACATTAATATTAAAAAACCTTCTAACCAAGCCATTAACATTTTTTTATATTTTGCCTTATCTACAGCAATAGATGCTAAAGCCATTCTTATTCCTGTATATATTAGAACCAATAAACTGGCAACTATAGCAATACTTCTAACCATATAATAAAATTGTGCAACAGCAATTTTTAAGAATTTTTGTACTTCTATATCATTTTTATTTTCCTTAAAAAAATTTATATCAAATACAGCTATTTTATTAAAGATTAATTTCTGTATTGTAAACATTTTTCCATAATCTGTTTTATCCGTGTCAGAAACATCTGCATTTGCAACTAAAGACATAAAAATTTTAACATATGTAGGAATTATATTTCCGAATATTACTAAATTTTTTATTAATGAATTAGTTGTTCCCTGTTCTATTTTATATGGCTTTTTTTCTGAATTACTTCCAACTTTTGAACTTCCATTTTCAGAATCTTCTTTATATGTATCATAGTCTATAGTCATATCATCTAATTTACTTTTTCCTACCTGATCATCATAAGAAGAATATGTTTTTTTAGGAAGAAAAACACTATTAATAATAATAAATATTAATATAACTGAAATTATTCTTGTAATACTATTTTTCACATCTTTCCTCCTTTATTTTTATTTTTTCATATTATTTAAGTTAGTTTCTACGAATTCAAATTCCTTTTTAGTTGGTTGTATTGCAATTATTGCGGAATCATTGCCAACCTTTAAAAGTCCTTCTCCTCTATTACAAGTAATTAAAAAGTCTGCCTCACCTTCACTTAGTTTAAATACTTCTCTTATGTATTGTATTTCTGATTTATCTTGTGCCAAAAATAATTTTGTATCAGATGATGTTAAAACAGCTTGTACTTCGGGTTTTTCATAAAAGTCTTGGAACTTTTGTGACATAACCGCTAAAGATACATTTCTTTTTCTTGCACGTCTAGCCATTGTATTCAAAAAATCAACAGCTTCTGGGTATGGTAATAACATCCATGCTTCATCTATAAGAACTCTTTTCTTGGTTGCTTTTGATCTATCTTCACTATTTTTCTTAACATACTTTTCCCAAATCCAAGAAAGTAAAATTTGTTGTGCAAGAGGTCTTGCAAATCTTTCTTCAAGTTGAGAAATATCAAGATTTATAAATGGTACTCCTTCTAATAATTCAAATGTAGATTGACCGTCAAAATATGCCATTTGACCATTATATTCTCTTATATATTGTTTCATAACTTTTATTAAATAACTATAATGAAATCTATAATCACTATTTTGATTTACTTGAGAATTCTCTAAAATTCTTTTATACCAAGATCCTATTGTTGGCATTTCCTTTTTTTCTCTTCCAAGATAATTTCCATCATAAGAATTAGTACTATTGCCATCCTTATATAAACTATTTATATCATTTGTTATTCCTAATCTGGCATATTCTTCTGCTACTGTTTCAGCAATAATTTGCTTTGTAAGTTCATTTACTTCTGTACTTCTTGTACTACCTCTTGCCATTGTTAGTAATGCTTGAGTAACATCTTCTACCTTATTTTCAACATTTAAAACAGCTCTTTCTTTTCCTGTTATTTCATCTCTTATCATTTCAGGCTCTAAATCAAATAAATTAATTATTGTTGAAGAGTTAGGACTTATTGTCACATTTATTCCACCTAAAGCATCTGCAACCACGCCATATTCCCCTTCTGCATCTAAAGCTAAACTTTCTATTCCCATCAGTACAGATGATCTAGCTGTTAAAGTCTTGATTGTAACACCTTTACCAGCACCTGATTTACCAAATATAACCATATTATAATTAGTCAATAACGGACTAAAATTATCAAACAATACCGGTAATCCAGTTTGTACATTAAATCCTATTGGTATTCCCTTTTCATGCCCAACTTCAGAAGTAAAAAATGGGAACACAGTTGACATAGAATTTCTATCAAAAGTATGCTTTTTATTTAATTTATTTTCTGCAAATGGTAAATTACTTTTAAATGCTTCATCTTGTAATGCCCAAGCAGGTTTTACATCTATTAATGTTTTTGACATTTCTGATGATAATAATTCCGTATACTTATCAAGTTCTTGTAAACTATATGCAAATAATGTACATATTATTGACGAATCATATAATTTATTAAATCCAGCTGCTATTTGATCTCTAAGTTCTTCTGCCTCCATCCTTTTTTGTTCAAGAATTCTTTCTCTATTTATATCCCCTCTATTTAAAGCAACAATTCTTTCAGACTCTAATTCATTTATAGTTCTATTCAGTTCTGTTTGAGAAGAATTTTCTCCCTTTGGACTTATAAAAACTGAAATATTAGCATCTCCAAAAGTATACATTCCTCTTAAAAATTCAGGAAAAGTACACATTCTTGGTATTGTTGCAACAATCATACTTCTTGCATATCTTGTTTTAGATGAAATAATTTCTAAATGATTTGCATGTGTAGCATCAATTCCCGCTGGCGCAATTAAATCTTTCAAAGTTTTTCTTTTTAATGGAACTTCTTTAACTTCTAATCTTTCAAAATCATCAGATGATTTATTTTTTTTGTTTTTCAATTTTTTAACCTCCTTCTCTTATGTAACTATCCTTATACTTTTTTAGATATATTTTTATTTGCTTTTTTCTTATTTGTTTTTTTTACTATTTCATCTTTTGTCTTGTTATATAATTTTTCATTCATCTCATCTTTATATTCATCTACTATTTGCAATGCTCTTTTTTGTACTTCGTCTTCTCTATTTATTTCTTCTCCCGCTACTTTTATACTATTTGTTGCTAATTCAAGTGCTTCTCTATCCATAGCCTCATCTAAAATCTCTTCTTTTTTCTTTAAGGCATCTTTTCCTGTACTATAAAGAGAATCATATTCTGCATCCAATGCTTTTGATAATTGCATTACTTCTGACTCATCTCTGTTATATGCTGAATATAACAATTCTGATAATTCTTCTGAATTTAAAATTTTTCCAATAACTCCTGAAGATCCCAATGCTCTTATTGATGTTTGAGTTCTAGTATATAATTCAGAAAAACACAAATTATCAACTTCTTCTTTTGATAAATTCTCACTCATTTCATTTTCACCTTTAAAATATGAAATTACTAAATATGTTTTTTGTTGCAAAATATTTCTATTTACACTCATTCTTGCAATATAATCAGATATATCCAATCCATATTCTAATACATTTTCTAATCTTCTTTTTTCAAATGCTAGTTTATCTACTTTTTCTTGATTTTCTCTTGCACTTATAATTTGATCATCTAATTTTTTTATATCTTTCTCTATAAATTTAATTCTCTTTTTATATTCTTCTATTATATCTCTCAAATTCAAACTAGTTGTTTGTATATATAATTGTATAGGAAATCTTAATGTATTTAAAAATTGTACAAATCCTGACTCAACAGATACTTTTTCTTCTTCTGACATCAAGTCATAATTAACTCCCTTGCATTTAACAACCATTACATATTGTGTTCTGTTTTTTCTTATTATCATATTATCACTAATTTCATCAAATTCCAGAAAATCATATACAGAACTTCTTGTATATTCTTTGCTAAAAGCAGCTTTTGATTTGCCATCATTACTTGTTATTTTTTGTTCACTTTCATTCTCTTTTTTTGATTTATTTTTTAATACTAATATTATATAAAATATTATTAATGTAAAAAATATGATAACAAATATAATTAACAATAACATAAAAATTTGTGCTAATTCCATTATTTATTTTCCTCCTTTTCTATTGCTTTTTCTTTTGTATCCACATATGTATAAATTTTTCTATTTCTTAGGAATTTAATATATCTCAATATTATTTCTCCTAAATCTTCCCCACCTATTTTTTTCGTAAATGGTATTCCTGCCAATGTCGGAATTTTTATAGTTCCAATTCCATAACCTATAACAGCAAGTACTGCTATACAAACTATTCCTACTATTCTTAAACCAACCATTGACAACAAAAAATATATAATGACTCCAATAAATGCTGATATAGCAGTTGTTATTAATGCTTTTACAGAAAAAATGTATAATATTCTTGATTCTCCCTTAACATTACGTGGTATGTAATATGTTCCCATATATTTTCCTCCTTTGTTTATATTACAATGTACTAAATAAACTATAGCAAATCTTCCAAATAAATTGTGCTCCGAATATTACACAAGTTGCAACTGCTAGCCCAACTAATTGACTTTTTAATTTTGCTCTATCTTCTGGATTTGCAACCATATATTTTATCCCCATTACAGCAACAGCAATAACAACAACAATATTTCCTGCAACCACCAATATCTGTGCTATAGGTATTACTATATTTTGTACTTTTTTATCATCTACACTACCAGTTTTTTCACCTTTTTTTATAAAAGTATCTGCTCCATCTTTTATTGCTTTCCAACTTAAATCTACATCTGCAACTTCTACACTATCATCAATTTGAATATCAGATGAAGCTTTAGAATAACTTGGAAATAAAATTGCAATTAACGCTACAAAAACTAAAATAAACTTAAACATATTCTTATTTTTTTTCATAATAATACTCTCTTTCTTTACATTATATTCTATAATAATTATAGCACCATAATTACTTCTAATTCAACATTTTTTGGCAATTATAGCAACATTATTTAAATTTTAATATTGTTGTAATATTGTTGTAATATTTTATTTTTGTCTTTTCTTAGGGATAGTCGTATTTAGATATTTTTATCAAAATATTTAAAAAAAAAATAATATTTAAAATTATCAATTAATCAATACAAAAAATGTCAAATATTATATAGTTATTTTATATTCAAACATTATTAACAAACTTAAGATTACAAATTGTAAAACATAAGAACAAAAGCGGACATTAATAACTTTTGTACTTATTAAAACATTTTAAAGTCCGCGTCTTTGTTCGTGCGTGAAATTTGCAAAGCAAATTTTTGTGCAATATATTTATATTATAGGAAGTTCGGAGAACTTTCCTATAACATAAAAAAATTAAGGAGAAGTAGATACTCTCTACTTCTCCTTAATTTTTTATTATATTCTTTTAAAACCTCATTTAAATATAAATATTTATATTTTTATTAACTATTAGAAGCCTCTCTCGCAAATTTTACTATTATTGTTAGCAGATTAGACCCCGCAAACAATAATATTGCACCTATAACATATACTGTTAAAGTTTCTTTTAATTTAGCTTTCTCATCCACGCTGGCAATCACATATTTTATTCCTATTACAATTAACATTATTACTGCTATTCCGCTTCCAACTGCCTGCACAACTCCTAATATTTTTCCAGCACTTGTATTGAGAGAATCTATTCCTTTGGGTTTATTATAAATATCTTTATATGCACCAAAATCTATAGCAAAAGAATTTAATGGTATAAATATTAAAAGTATTATTGTAATTATCAATATTATATTTTTATATTTTTTCATTTTTTCTCCTCATATAAAAGCAAAAAGGGGTATTTTAATTCCCCCTCTTTGTTTTCAACCTAATGTAATTGAGATGCAAAAGTTTTTACAACTTGTAATATTCCTGAGCCAGCAAATAATAATATTGCACCAACAACATATGTTATCAAACTTTTCTTAAGATCTGCCTTTTCAGATGGAGCTGCTGCAACATATTTTATTCCTATTACAACTAACATTATTACTGCAACACCTGCTGCAACAGCTTGTACAACTCCTAATACTAATCCCATAATTTTTTGAGTAGAATTAGCAGCAGCACTGTCTTGGGATGCAATTGAATTTGGATTTAAATAATCTTTAGCAGCAAATACTGATGTTGACATTGCAACCATCATTAGCACTATTAATGAAATTGTCAATATTTTTAAACATACTTCTTTTTTCATATTTTCCCTCCTATTAAATTATATAAAATGTGTTATATAATTTATATTATAAATTAATAAGATCAAAAAAACAATACTTTTTTTAATTTTTTACAAACTTTTTATCTAATATTATTATAATATTTAAATTATATAATAAATTTATATTTTTTAATAAATATTAATTATATAAAAAAAGATATAAAAGATTTATCTCTTATATCTTTCTGGCGTAGGTGAGAGGGTTCGAACCTCCGCGCCACTTACATGACCTAGCAGTTTAGCAAACTGCCCCCTTCACCACTTGGGTACACCTACATATATAATTAAAAGTTAGATACATTACTATCTATATATCTAACTTTTACTTTGGCGGAGAGGGTGGGATTCGAACCCACGGTAGGCTATTAACCTACGCCAATTTTCAAGACTGGTGCCATAAACCAACTCGACCACCTCTCCATGTCTCAGCGACAATACTAATAATAGCATATCGCTGTTAAGTTGTCAATAGTATTTTTTGACTTTTAATATTTCTTTTAATTTTTTAATAATTATTAATAGCTTTATATAATGCTTCATTTTCTTCTTCTGATAATGTATATTCTGATTTACCATTTATTATTGGTTTTCCATATATATTAGACATTTCTCTAGAATAAATACCATTTAATAGTACTCCATTATTTTTTTCATCTAACAATGCTAATGCAAAACTTAAATCACTTCCAGTGTCTTTAAAAGCACTATATCTAACTATTCCAACTTTTTGAATACAATTATCAATTTCTTCATCTAAGTTCTTGCAATAATTCAATATTTTTGTTGTTTCATCTTTTAAATTATTTACATCATCTACATATTTAATCAAATCTTCTTCTATTGATGAATTTTTGCTAAATTTTCTCATAAAATTGTTATATTTATTTTTTAATTTTGAAATTTTTATAATATTTACTATATAACCTATTAACAAAAGAAAATTTAAACATACTAATATAACTAAAAAAATATTATTTTTTATTATATCTATTACATTTTGCATATACACACCATACCTCTACTATTTTATTAAATCTAAAAGCCTTTCTAAATCATCATTAGAGTTATACTCTATTATTATTTTTCCTTTTTTTCTTCCTGCATCCAATTTTACTTTAGTTCCAAAAAAACTTTGAAAACTATCTTCTATATCATTAAATAATATTTGATACTTAGCATCCACTCCTGGACTTTTCTTTTTTAGTCTGGCTTTTTTTTCAGCCTGTCTTACAGACTCACCTTTTTCTATCATTCTAACAGCTGTTTCATATTGTTTTTTAGGATCTGTTATTGCCATTAATGCTTTACAATGTCCTTCTGTTAATTTTCCTTGTTTTGCAAATTCTAATACATCTGGATTTAAATTTAATATTCTAACAGAATTTGCTATTGAACTTCTACTTTTTCCTAGTATTTTAGCAACTTCTTCTTGTGTTAAGCTATAATCTTCCATTAAATTTTTTATTCCTAATGCTTTTTCATATGCATTTAAATCTTCTCTTTGTATGTTTTCAATTAATGCTATTTCTTTATTTTTTCTTTGATCATTTTCTCTTATAATAACAGGAATCTCAGTAAGTCCAGCTAATTTAGAAGCTCTCCATCTTCTTTCTCCTGCTATTATTTCGTAATAATCATCTTGTTTTGTTACTACAATTGGTTGTATAACTCCATACTTTTTTATTGATTCTGCCAATTCTTCTAAAGCCTCTTGATTAAAGTTTTTTCTAGGTTGTAATCTATTAGGTTCAACTTCATTTATATTTAGATTTTTTAACACATCATTTTCTTGTATTTCTTCTTCAACTGGTCCAAATAGTGCATCTAATCCTTTTCCCAATCCTGTCATTTTTGCCATATTACTATTCCTCCTTATTATTTATTTTTAAGAATTCTTTTGTAAACTTATCATAACTTTTTGCACCTTTTGATTTTGGATCATATAAAGTTATAGGCATTCCATAACTTGGTGCTTCGCTTAATTTTACATTTCTTGGTATTACTGTTTTATACACTTTATTATCAAAATATTTTTTTACTTCTTTTACAACTTGATTAGATAAATTGGTTCTAATATCGTACATTGTAAGTAAAGCTCCTTCTATATACAAACCTTTGTTTAGATGTTTCTTTACCAAATTGATTGTATTTAGCAATTGTCCTAATCCTTCCAAAGCAAAATATTCACATTGTACCGGTATTAAAACACTGTCTGAAGCTGTAAATGCATTTAACGTTACTAATCCTAATGATGGTGGGCAATCTATTAAAATAAAATCAAATTCATCTTTTACCTTCATCAATTTTTCTTTTAATCTTTGTTCTCTTGACATCATTGATACTAATTCAACTTCCGCACCCGCTAAATTTATATTTGATGGACATACTTTAAGATTCTTTATCATTGTATCTTCACATACTTCTTCAACTTCTGTATCATTTACTAATATATCATATACTGATTTTTCTACATCTTTCTCAACTCCTAATCCACTTGTTGCATTTCCCTGTGGATCAGCATCTATCAAAAGAACTTTTTTCCCCTTTTTTGCTAAAATTGTTCCTAAATTAACTGTTGTTGTTGTTTTTCCAACTCCACCTTTTTGATTTGCTACTGATATTATTTTTCCCAAAGTTATCCCTCCAAATTTCATTAACCTTATATTGTTTATAATAGAACAAAAGCGGACATAAATAACATTTACGCTTATAAAAATATTTTAAAGTCTGCATCTTTGTTCATGTAATAAACTTATATAAAAAGTATATATTATAGGATTTTATCATCATTTCTATAATATAAATATTGACATACTAATAATATAAAAATATTACTAATATGTCAATATATTTTAAAAATATTACAAACTTTTTATCTATCATGTCATAATTTGTCGATAACTTTTGTCTTTCGTGGAACAAATAAAAAAATGTCGACAAACTTCGACATTTTAAAAGTTAATTTAATGGTGATTTAGAAGGTGTTCCAGCCTTTCTTGGATATACTTTAGGAGTTGCTTTTTCTTTTCTTATTAATATAATTGTTCTTCTTATATCTGTATTAGGTAAATTAAATTCTTCCACTTTTTCTATTTTTCCACCTAATATTTTTATTGCATTTTTACTATTTTCTATTTCATCTTCTATATTAGGACCTTTCATACAAATACAACTACCACCAATTTTTACAAATGGTAACAAGTATTCTACTAAAACATTTAAATTAGCAACAGCTCTAGATGTAGCAACATCATAGCTTTCTCTTTTTTGCTTCATCCTAGCAAATTCTTCCGCCCTTCCATGTATGCAATTAATGTTTTCTAATTTTAATTCATTAACAACTGTATTTAAAAAGTTAACTCTTTTATTTAAAGAATCTAATAATGTTACATTTACTTTTTGTTTTGATATTTTTATAGGAATTCCTGGAAATCCAGCACCTGTACCAACATCTATTATATTAGCATATTCTTTTAAATATTTATTTATTGTCATTGAATCAACAAAATGCTTTAAAACAATATCTTTTGGTTCTATTATCGCTGTTAAATTAATTTTTTGATTCCATTCTATTAATAAATTCATATATTTATAAAATTGACTTTTTTGTGTTTCATCAAGAACAATATTCATTTTTTCTGTGTATTGTTCAATAAAACAATTAAATTCATCTATATTCATATTATTCTCCTTTTCTTGTTTGAAGATATATTAATAATACTGATATATCTGCTGGTGAAACCCCAGATATTCTTGATGCTTGTCCTACTGAATATGGTTTGAATTTATTTAATTTTTGTCTTCCTTCCAAACTAATTCCTTTTATATTTTCATAATCAATGTCTTGTGGTAATATTTTTTTCTCCATTTTTTTAAATTTTTCCACTTGTGATTCTTGCATTTTAATATATCCTTCATATTTAACTTGTATTTCTACTTCTTCTTTTTCTTGTTCTGTTAATTCTGGTCTATTTTCGTCAATTTCTTTTAGTGTTTCATATGAAAGTTCAGTTCTTTTTACTAGTTCTGATAGCTTTGTTCCAGTTGTTAAAGGAGATGTATTACGTTTTTCTAATAGATTATTTACTTCAGTTGTAGGTTTTATAGTTGTTGATTTTAATCTTTTTATTTCTTTTTCAATATTATTTTTCTTTTCAATAAATCTTTCATATCTTTCATCAGATATTAACCCTACTCTATGTCCAATTTCTGTTAGACGTAAATCTGCATTGTCTTGTCTTAAAAGTAGCCTATATTCTGCTCTTGAAGTCATCATTCTGTATGGTTCATTTGTTCCTTTTGTAACAATATCATCTATTAAAACTCCTATATATGCATCTGTTCTGTCTAATATAATAGGTTCTTTTTTCTTTATTTTTTGTGATGCATTTATTCCAGCTATTAATCCTTGGCATGCTGCTTCTTCATATCCAGATGTTCCATTAGTTTGTCCTGCAAAGAACAATCCTTCTATACCTTTATATTCTAGTGTTAGTTTTAAATCTGATGGGTCTATACAATCATATTCTATTGCATATGCAGGACGTGTAAATTCAGCATTTTCAAGTCCTGGTAATGTTCTATACATTTGTATTTGTACATCTTCTGGTAATGATGAACTCATCCCTTGTATATACATTTCGTCAGTATCTATTCCTATTGGTTCTACAAAAACTTGATGTCTTGGTTTATCACTAAATCTAACAACTTTATCTTCTATAGAAGGACAATATCTAGGCCCTGTACCTTTAATTTCTCCACCATATAATGGTGATCTATGTAAATTATCTCTAATTATTTGATGAGTTCTTTCATTTGTATATGTTAAATAACAATCAACTTGTTCAAAGGCTTTTATTTTATCTTCAAAAGAAAATGGTACTATGTTTTTGTCTCCTTCTTGTTTTTCCATTTTAGAAAAATCTATACTTTTTTTATTTATTCTAGCTGGTGTACCTGTCTTAAACCTAACTAGATTAACTCCTAATTTTTTTAAGCATTCAGATAACTTATTAGCTGGAAACACACCATCTGGGCCACTTTCCTTGCTATAATCTCCTATAAATATTTTTCCTTTTAAATATGTTCCTGTTGCAACAATAATAGATTTAACATTATATATTGCACCTATATCTGTTTCTATACTTTTAACTTTTCCATCTTCTAAAATTATTTCAGTTATTTCTGCTTGTTTTAATTCTAAGTTTGGTTGTTTTTCTAAAGTATGTTTCATTTCCATTTGATATCTTTTTCTATCAGCTTGAGCTCTTAACGAATGTACAGCAGGTCCTTTAGATGTGTTAAGCATTTTTATTTGAATCATAGTTTTATCTATATTTTTTCCCATTTCTCCACCTAATGCATCGATTTCTCTAACCAAATGTCCTTTTGAACTTCCACCTATATGTGGATTACATGGCATATTTGCTACAGCTTCTAAGCTAATTGAAAATATTAATGTTTTCATACCTAATCTTGCTGCTGCCAATGCTGCTTCACATCCAGCATGTCCTGCACCAATTACTGCTATATCATAATCTCCTGCAAAATATTTCATTTTTTACCACCTCTATTTTTTCTTGTGGAACAAAAACCTTTGTTCTGAGTTTGTTTTTTAGCATATCCATTTTATGTTAATTTGTTTTTGTTCTTAATTTTATATTTGCTTTTATTTTGAATTATAAAGCTTTTTATTTTGTTTTTATATAATTTATCATTTTACTAATAAAAACGTCTTATTTTTTATTTTCATGTGTCATTTATTACTTTCCTAAACAGAATTTAGAAAAAATATCATTTATAATATCTTCTGTTACAAAATCTCCTGTTATATTCCCTAAATTCTCTAAAATTTCCTTTAAAAATATTGCAACAACATCTATTGGCATATTGTTCTTTATTGTTTCTTCAGATTTATTTACACTTTCTATTGCTTTGCTTATTAAATTTTTATGTCTTATATTTGTTATTACTATATCATTATCAACATTTATTTGATTCAAATTAAATATTTCTGTTATTTTATTATATAAATCTTCTATACCTATTTTTTTCAATGCTGATATTTTAACAATATTTTTTGAATATTTTTCTATTTCCTTAATATTATCATCTAAAATATTGCTAGTTAAATCAATTTTGTTTAAAACAACAATAGATTTTTTGTTTTTAATCATATTTAATATGTCAAAGTCTTCTTTTTTTAGTTGTTTTGATATGTCAAAAATTGCTATTATTAAATCGGCTCCTTCTGCTATTTCCCTAGACTTTGCTATGCCTAATTTTTCTACTTCATTTTCGGTTTCTCTTATTCCTGCTGTATCAATAATGTTTAAAGGTATTCCATTTACAGAAATATCTTCTTCTATTGTATCTCTTGTAGTTCCTTCATATTCTGTAACAATAGCTCTATCTTCTTTTAATATTGCATTAAGAAGTGATGATTTTCCCGCATTTGGTCTTCCTATTATAGCTGTTTTTATTCCATTTTTTATTATTTTACCATTATCAAAAGATTTTTCTAATTTTAAAAGCCTATCTTTTATTACTTCTAGCCCTTCTAATACAGCATTATTCTCTACTTCTTCTATATCATATTCTGGGTAATCTATCGATACTTCTATATTTGTCATTATATCTAATATTTTTTCTTTTATTTGTTTAATTTCGTCTGAAAGATATCCTTCTAATTGATTTATTCCAGTCTTTGCCTCCTTATCAGTTTTGGCATTTATTATATCTATTACTGATTCTGCTTGAGCTAAATCAATTCTTCCATTTAAAAATGCTCTTTTAGTAAATTCGCCAGGTTCAGCCATTTGTGCACCATTTTTTAAGCATAATTCTAAAATTTTTTTCATAATAATGTTTCCACCATGCGAGTTTATTTCGCACATATTTTCAGTCGTATAACTTTTAGGTGATTTAAAATATGAAACTAATACTTCATCAATAACTTTTTCACCTTCTAAAATATTTCCATATTTTATTGTATAACCTTTTATATTTTCAATTTCTTCTTTGTTTTTTGGTACAAAAATTTTATCTAAAATTTCAAAAGATTTTTCTCCACTTATTCTTATTATTCCTATTCCGCCTATTCCGTGGTGCCGTAGCAATAGAAGCAATTGTACTCATAATATTTTTTCTCCTTTTTTTCTTATTTTTTTACAATATTTTTCAACATTTTTTTATATAATTATTAAAAAAATCAAAGACGGAAATCTATAAATAGACTAAAATCCGAACTTTGACTTCTGATTTTTATATTAAATTATTTTAATGATATAACAACCTTTCTTTTTGGCTCTTTTCCAATACTTTTTGTTGTTACTTTATCATTGTCTTGTAATGCTGAGTGAATTATTTTTCTTTCATATGGTTTCATTGGTTCTAATGTAACATCTTTTCTTGTTTTTATAACTGTTGAAGCTACTTTTAAAGCTAAATCATGTAATGTTTTTTCTCTTTTTTGTCTATAATTCTCTATATCTAATATGACACTAACTCTATTTTCTACCTTTTTGTTTGCTATAGAAGATATTATATTTTGCAAATCATATAATGTTTCACCTCTATACCCTATTAAAAATCCTAAATTTCTACCTTTTATTTCCACAAGTAATCTATTATTTTCTTCTTTAATATTATACTCTGATTCTTCATTTAAATCTTTTAAAAATTCATCTAAAAATGTTTTTACATTATTTTTTGCTATATTAAAATCTTCTTGTGATAGGATTACTTCTTTTTTTTCTTCTTTTTTATTATCTTCTTTTAATGTTAACTCTACCTTTACAACTCTTGGAGCAAGAATACTAAAAAAACTTCTTTTATCTTCATTTTCAAGTACTTTTATTTCAACTTCATTTTTTGAAACTTTCAACTCTTTTAATCCGTTTTCAATTGCTTCATTTGTTGTTTTTCCTTCGGAAATAATGGTTTTAGACATTTTCATTCTCCTCCTCGTCTTTAACAAATCTATTTAAAACTAATCTTTCAGCAATCATCAATACATTATTAACTAGCCAATATAATGCCAATCCTAATGGAGCTACTATTGCTATAGAAACAGACATTATAGGCATTATCCAAGACATACTTTTATTTGCTTGTTCTAATGAATTAAATTCTGAATTTTCATCTGCGTCTTCTTTATTTTTACTGTTAGTTTGCATATTTGTTGAAATTCTCATTGATATAAATGATGATATTACATATAACACTGGTATTATATACACTTTATAATCATTTAAACTCTTTGTTGGTACTTTACTTAAGTCAAGTCCTAAAAATTCCATATTTAATTTTAAAGAATCTATTTCTTCTTGATTATCTTTATTTTTTTCTAAAGATTTTAAATTATCTATTTCTCTAATTATTTCTATTTCTGGATAACCACTATTATTGCTTAATTTTTCTTCTTGTATTTGTGTTTTATATTTATTTATTATATCTGGATTAACCTTTTTCATATAAGTTAATGGTGATCTTACTAAATAAAAAACAGAAAAAAGTAAAACTATTTGTATTATAGCACTAAAACATCCACTAAAAGGATTCATTTTTTCTCTTTTATATAATTCAATTGTTTCTTGATTTAATTTTTCAGGATCATTTTTATATTTAAATTGAATTTGTTTCATCTCATCTTGTATTTTAGCATTCTTTTTTACTGATTTTTGTTGTTTTATAGATAATGGTAACATTAACAATTTTATAATTATTGAAAACAATATAATTGCAAGTCCATAATTAGATAAAAATTTATACAAAAAATCAAGTAAATATCCAAAAATATTTGCAAAAAAACCTATCATATTCCCTCCAAATTATTTAAGTGGATCATATCCTCCCTTTGAAAAAGGATTACATCTTATTATTCTAAAAACTCCTAAACAAATTCCTTTTATTGCACCATATTTAATTATTGCTTGTTTAGTATATTCTGAACATGTAGGATAATATTTACACTTAATATTTTTACTTTCTAACCAAGAAGATATATTTTTTTGATACCAATTTATTAAAAAAACTAATATTTTTTTCATAGTTATTCTTCACTTTTCAAAATTTTTGATTTTCTAAATATATTATTCATATCCTCTTTTATTTTATAAAAATCATAATCTTCTATATTAGCTTTTTTATTCCATAAAAAAACTATACTGTATCCCGCTTTTAAATCTTCTTCAAAATTCATATAGTTTTCTCTTAATAATCTTTTTATATCATTTCGTGTTACTGCATTTGCTGTTTTTGCACTAATTGCTAATCCTATATAATTTAAAGATTTATTATTTTTTAAAATAAAAGCTTGTATATATTTTCCTGAATAAAAAGAACCTTTATTTAATACATTTCTAAATTCATAATTTTTCTTTAATGTTTCTGTATTTTTCATTATTTTATATCCCTTCTAAGATTATATATAATGAAATATTAACTTAATACAAAAGGCCTATTATTAGGCCTTTTGTTTCTAAGCAGTTAATTTTTTTCTTCCTTTTGCTCTTCTAGCTTTTAAAATATTTCTTCCTGATCTTGTTTTCATTCTTTTTAAAAAACCATGTTCTTTCTTTTCTTGTCTATTTTTTGGTTGAAATGTTCTTTTCATTGTAGCACCTCCTATAATTTAGTATATTTATTTTAATTTATTTTTAACTAAAAAATAACAACATATCGATTATACATTATTTATAAAGAAATTGTCAATACATTTTAAACTTTTTTAAATAAAGTTTTTTCTTAAGGAAATAAGATTCTTAGGGTTTTTTTATAAAATTATTAGTTTTATGAAAATATTTTAAATTTTTTGGTAAAAATTTAAAAACAATTTTCAATAAATTTATAGTTAATTTTATAATTATCAACAAAAAAAATTATAGTTTTCCACATTTTTTATTTTTTTTCCACAATAATATTGACTTATAGAATTACTTTTTGATATTATAATAAAGCAATATTTAATACAAAGATTTTATGTATTGTAATTTTTTATAAAAGTTTTGCACAATTTTATTAACATATGTGGATATCGTTGTGGATAACTTTTGTATTTTTATTTTTTACTTTATGAAAGGATGTTTTTAATGGATATTGATAAAAATGAACTATTAGAAAAAGCAAAAGAATTGTTAAAGGAAGAAGTTACTTCAATTTCGTATGAAACATGGATAAAACCTTTAAAAATTAAAAGTATAGATAGTAACCATATTATTTTTATTGCTAATTCAGAATACCAAAAAGATTCAATCGAAACTAGATATTCAAGTTTAATCTTCAATACAATAAAATATATTACAAACAGAGATTATACTTTTTCCGTAGTATTAGAAGATTCAAATACACTAGATAATGAATTAGTCATTTCTGAAAATCAAAATTTAAATGAAAATGAAAATTATGATTATAATAGTACAAATTTAAATCCAAAATACACATTTGAAACATTCGTAGTAGGAAACAATAATAGATTTGCTCATGCAGCAGCTTTAGCTGTAGGAGATTCTCCATCTAACTCATACAATCCACTTTTTTTGTATGGTGGAGTTGGTTTGGGAAAAACACATTTAATGCATGCCATAGGTAATCGAATATTAAGAAATAATAGAAATACAAAAGTTCTATATGTTACATCAGAAAAATTTACAAATCAATTAATAAATGCAATAAAAGATAACAAAAATGAAGTTTTTAGAAATAGATATAGAAATATAGATGTTTTATTAATAGATGATATTCAATTTATAGCCGGAAAAGAAAGAGTTCAAGAGGAATTTTTTCACACATTTAATACTTTACATGAAAGTGGAAAACAAATAATTTTATCTAGTGATAAACCACCTAGAGATATACAATTTCTAGAAGATAGATTAAAATCAAGATTTGAATGGGGGCTTTTAGCAGACATTTCTTGTCCTGATTATGAAACTCGTTTAGCTATATTAAGAAAAAAAGCACAAGATGAAAATATTATTATAGATGATTTTATTCTTTCAAATATAGCAAATAAAATAGATTCAAATATTAGAGAATTAGAAGGTGTCTTTAATAAAATAGTTGCAAGAGCTTCTTTAACCCATAGTCCAATTACAATTGAACTTGCTGAAAATATAATTAATGAGTTTAAAACTGAAAGTCAAAAGGTCATATCATCAGAATTTATAAAAGAAACTATAGCCAAATATTTTAATATAGATAAAAAAGATTTAGAAAGTAATAAAAGATCTAATGATATTGCTTTTCCAAGACAAATAGCAATGTATCTTTGCAGGGAAGTTGCTAATATGTCATTTCCAAAGATAGGAAACGACTTTGGAAATAGAGATCACTCAACTGTAATGCATGGATATAAAAAAATAGAAAAAGAAATTAAAAATAATACAAATACAAAACTAATTGTGGAAAGTGTTAAAAGTATAATCATAAATGGAAAATAATTTAAATAATAATACTTTTATTAATTTTATAAAATTTGTGTTTGTAAAAACAAAAATTTGAAAAATTTAATCTTTCTATTCTTACGGAACAGCTTGATTAGATATACACAGTTAGTTGTTAATAATGTGTATACAAAATATGAATAACTTAATTATTAACACTTTATTTTTTATATTGTGGATTAATAATTTTGTTTTCCACTGATTTATAAACAGTAATTTTATTAGGCATAATAACATTTTAAAAGTTTTTTCACATTTTCCACAGGCACTAATACTATTACTGCTATATATATTAAATTTATTATAAAGGAGATAAGACCAATGAAGATAATTTGTTATAAAGACAAAATCCTTAAAGCTATTAATTCCGTAGTAAAAGCTGTTGCTTCAAAAACAACAATGCCTATACTAGAAGGAATTCTTATTCAAACAAATGATAATGAAATAAAATTAACAACATATGATTTAGAAATTGGTATTGAATATGTAATGGATTGTGAAGTTAAAGAACAAGGTTCAACAGTTGTTAATGCAATAATGTTTAGCGAAATTATAAGAAAATTACCAGATTCTGAAATATATTTAACTTTAAATGAAAAAAATTTATTAGAAATTGAATGTGAAGGTTCTTTATATAAATTAGCAACAATGAATCCAGAAGAATTTCCAGAATTACCAAAAATAGAAGTAGAAAATTCTATAGAAATAGAACAAAATACTTTAAAAAATATGATAAGAAAAACAATATTTGCAGTAAGCACAGAAGATAACAGACCAATTTTTACAGGATGTTTATTTGAAATAGAAAATAACAAATTGACATTAGTTGCTGTAGATGGATTTAGACTAGCATTGAGAAATATTTATTTAAATAAAGAAACTAATAATTTTAGTGCAGTTATACCAGGAAAAACTTTAAATGAAGTAAACAAAATATTATTAGATTCTTTTGATATAATAAAAATAGGCGTTTCTAAAAATCAAGCTTTATTTGAAATGGACAATTGTAAAATAGTTACAAGAATTTTAGAAGGTGAGTTTTTAAATTATAAATCTGTAATACCAAGTAATTGGGAAACAAGAATAAAAGTCAATAAAAACAATTTACAAGATTGTTTCGAAAGAATTAGTTTAATATCATCATCTTCAGTAGAAAAAGAAAAGAAATATCCAGTAAAAGTATCTGTTGAAATAGGAAAAGTCACTATTTCCTGTACAAATCAAACTGGAGATGCAAAAGAAGAAATATATGTTTCTACAGAAGGAAAGAATATAGAAGCAGGATTTAATCCAAAGTATTTCTTAGATAGTTTAAAAGCAATTGATGAAGAAGAAGTATATGTAGAATTAGGAACAAATATATCTCCATGTTTAATAAAACCTGTAGATAACAATAATTATACATATATGATATTACCAATAAGATTAAAAGATTAAAAGTAGGAGAAATCTCTTACTTTTAATTATATTAATACACAGATGGAGCACAATATGTGGATAAAAGAGATAAAATTAAAAAATTTTAGGAATTATGATGAGGAAAAAATAGATTTAAAAGAAAATATAAATATTTTTTATGGAGAAAATGCACAAGGAAAAACTAATATTATTGAATCAATATTTCTATGTAGTATGGGGAAATCTTTTAAAACACAAAATGATAAAGAATTAATAAAGTTTGAAAAAGAAGAGGCTATTGTAGAATTAAATTTTGAAAAAAAAGATAGAAAAAGTGATATAAAAATACAGATTTCTAATAGAAAAAATATATTTTTAAATGGTATAAAACAAAAAAAATTAAGTGATTTACTAGGAAATTTAAATGTAGTTTTATTTACTCCAGAAGATATAGACATATTAAAGGGAAGTCCTCAAAAAAGAAGAAAATTTTTAAATATTATGATAAGTCAATTAAGACCAAATTATATTTATATTTTAAATCTTTACTTAAAAACTTTAGAACAAAGAAATAATTATTTAAAACTTATAAAATTAGAAAATAAAGATGAAAATTTATTAGATATTTGGGATGAAAAACTTGCAGAATATGGTGAAAAAATTTATAAATATAGAAGAGAATTTATAGAAAAAATTAAAGAAAAAATATATGCTGTACATGGCAATTTTACTGACAATAATGAAGAAATAGAGATAAAATATTTTTCGGATTTTGATAGTGAAAAAAATTTTTTAGATTTATTAAAAAGTAGAAGAAAATTAGATATTATAAAAGGATTTACTACAAAAGGTGTACATAGAGATGATTTTATGATATATATAAATAATAAAGAAGTAAGTACTTATGGTTCACAAGGACAAAATAGATCAGCAATTCTTTCTTTAAAATTATCAGAATTACAAGTTATTTATGATGAGATAGGAGAATATCCAATTTTATTATTAGATGATTTTATGTCAGAATTAGATGATAAAAGAAAGAAAAACTTTTTAAAAAATATAAAAGATATTCAAGTTATTATAACATGTACTGAAAAAATAACATTTGAAAATTTTAAATATTTCTTATATAATGTTTCAAGAGGAAAAGTTACTGAAAAAAATTAGGAGGAAAAAATGGAAAAATATAATCATAAATATGGAGCAGAACAAATTCAAGTATTAGAAGGTCTTGAGGCCGTAAGAAAAAGACCTGGTATGTATATTGGAAGTACTTCTGTAAGAGGATTACATCATATGGTTTATGAAATAGTTGACAACTGTGTTGATGAAGCTTTGGCAGGATATTGTACAGAAATAAATGTAATTATAGAAAAAGGAAATATAATTAGTGTTGAAGATAATGGTAGAGGAATTCCAGTAGAAATACATCCAAAAACAAAAATATCTACAGCTGAAACTGTTTATACGGTTTTACATGCAGGAGGAAAATTTGGTGGAGACAGTGGATATAAAGTTTCTGGTGGACTTCATGGAGTTGGATCTTCAGTTGTTAATGCATTATCAACTTGGACAGAAGTTACTATTCAAAGAGATGGCGGAATATTCCAAATGGCTTTTGAAAAAGGAAAAACTGTTAAAAAACTTGAAAGATTAGGAGATTCAAATAAAACAGGAACAAAAGTTAGATTTTTGGCAGATGATACAATTTTTGAAACATTAGATTATGAATATGAAGTATTAGAAAAAAGATTTAGAGAAATGGCATTTTTAACAAAAGGATTAAGAATAACATTAGAAGATCAAAGAGAAGAAACACCAAAAAAAGCAGATTTTTGTTTTGAAGGTGGATTAGTTTCTTTTGTTGAATTCTTAAATAAAAATAAAGAAAAATTACATAAATCTCCAATTTATATAGAAAGAGATGGAGAGGTACCAGTTGAAATAGCAATACAATATACAACAGCATATAGTGAAAATATTTATACATTTGTAAATAATATTAATACTATAGAAGGTGGTACGCATTTAGAAGGATTTAAAAGAGCATTAACAAAAGTGTTTAATGATTATGCAAGATCTCATAATATATTAAAAGAAAAAGATCAAAATTTACAAGGTGAAGATATAAGAGAAGGAATAACTGCTGTTGTTTCAGTAAAAGTAAAAGAACCTCAATTTGAAGGACAAACAAAAACAAAATTAGGAAATAGTGAAGTAACAGGAGTAGTACAAAGTATGGTAAATGATGCTTTGGCAACATTTTTAGAAGAAAATCCATCAGTTGCAAAAGCAATTTTAGAGAAATGTGTAAGTGCTTCAAGAGCTAGGGAAGCAGCAAGAAAGGCAAGAGAATTAGTAAGAAGAAAAAATGCATTAGAAACATCTACTTTACCAGGAAAACTTGCTGATTGTAGTAGTAAAAATCCAGAAGAATGTGAAGTTTATATAGTTGAGGGAGATTCTGCTGGAGGAAGTGCTAAACAAGGAAGAGATAGAAAATTTCAAGCAATATTACCTCTTTGGGGAAAAATGTTAAATGTTGAAAAATCAAGAGCTGATAAAATATATGGTAATGATAAATTAAATCCAGTTATATTAGCTGTTGGAGCTGGAATTGGAAATGATTTTGATATAACTAAAATAAGATATGGAAAAGTAATAATTATGGCTGATGCCGATGTTGACGGTGCACATATTAGAACATTATTATTAACATTTTTCTTTAGATATATGAGACCGTTAATAGAAAATGGAAATGTATATTTAGCTCAACCACCTTTATATAAATTATCTAAAAAAGGAATGAAAGATATATATTGTTATACAGATGAAGGCTTAGAAGAACAATTTGCAGAATTAGAAGAGAAAGGTATAGCAAGAGATTCAGTAGGAATACAAAGATATAAAGGTTTAGGAGAAATGAATCCTGAACAATTATGGGAAACAACAATGGATCCAGAAAGAAGAACATTAATACAAGTAAAATTAGAAGATGCAATAAAAGCAGATGAAATATTTACAGTATTAATGGGAGATGATGTAGAGCCAAGAAGAAAATTTATTGAACAAAATGCTAAATATGTAAAAAATCTAGATATTTAAAATGTAAAAATTTAATAGCAGGCAATTTAATTGCCTGCTATTAATCTATAAAGCTAATAATAATCTTCACTAAAACTAATATATCTAATAGTTAAACCTAATATATATTACTATATAAATAAGCTCTATACCAAATATATTAATCATTCGTTCGACTATTAATACACCACAAATAACTATATTCATCCCAATAGGACTAGTAATAACCATTAATTAGATACAAGAATAATCTTAGCTCGAATATATTTCCTATAATTTAACCACGTTGCAACATAGCTTACATACAAAAAAATATATTCTTCTCGCCGACAAAAAATAATCTATTAAAATAAACTATAATTTATCTTTGTCCGAATATTAATAAACTAAAAATAATCTATTAATATTCTTGGCTCAACTATTATTAACCTTATAACATTATTATTAACAAAATGAAAATATTTATTCAAAATTTTTAAAATAAAATATAGAAATATAAAAAGTAAAAATGAAAAAGTAAAAATGAAAAAGTAAAAATGAAAAAGTAAAAATGAAAAATGAAAAATAAAAATAAAAAATAAAAATAAAAAATAAAAATAAAAAATAAAAAATATAAAATAAAGATAAAAAATAAAAATAAAAAATAAAAATAAAAAATAAAAATAAAAAATAAAAATAAAAAATAAAAATAAAAAATAAAAATAAAAATTAAAAATAAAAATAAAAATTAAAAATTAAAAAATAAAAAATAAAAAATAAAAAATATAAAATAAAGATAAAAAATAAAATAGAATATAAAAGTTTAAATTAAATTTAAAATAAAAAGTTAGATGAAGATATTTTATAAAACAGATCTATAATAATTATGTTGAATTAAATAAATAAAATGAAAAAGACAAAAAAATTATTTAATAAAAAATAAAATAAGAAAATATAAAAAATAGAGTATACATAATTAAAAAACAGAAAAAACCTTTAAATAATAACAAATAAAATATAAAAAACAAGGAATTAACATAAAATAAAATGATAAAATAAATATAAAAGCTATTATAACAAAAACACCAAATTATGTAAATTATGCACTTTTAATATTAAATTTTATATAAGATTAAAAATCTAGATGTATAAAAATAAAGATCAATGTTTTTTAAAATAAAAATATATAACAAAAATATAATATTAACTATTAAAATAAAAATATGATAAAGAATAAATATAAATAAATTTAAATTAAATATAAAAATAAATTAAATTAAGATAAATTAAAAATAAATAATATATTTTTATTAAAAGTATAATAAAAATATTGTCGAAAGATGTATATAAAAAAATATTGACATATTAATAAATAGAAATTAAAATAAAAAAAAGGAGGTATTAAAAATAAAAGAAAAAAATTCTATTCAAAAGTGGTTGCCAATAAATAATATTTATGAAGAGGGTATTATAAAAACTAAAGAAAGTATATTTATTAAAATAATAAAGGTTAAGCCAATTAATTTTAATCTTAAATCAGATTTAGAGAAAAGTTCAATTTTAAATTCTTATAAAACATTTTTAAAAACATGTAATTTTAATTTCCAAATTTTAATTCAAAGTAAAAAAGAAAATTTAGATAATCATATAAATAAAATTAAATTAAATATAAAAAATGATAAAAATTTAATTCAAATATCAGAGCAATATATAAAATTTATTAAACAAAAAAATTCACAAAAAAATTCTTCTTCAAAAAATTTTTATATCATAATAAATTATATTCCAGAAAAAAATCAAATAAATAATAAAGATTTAATTATAAATAATTTAAATGAAAAATATTTAAAAATTAAAGATGCATTAAATAGGTGTGGAAATATTGTCGATGATTGTTCAAATAAAGATGAGTGTTTAAATATATTTTTTTCTTTTTTAAATTCCAAAAAGTTTTTAAATAAATAATATATAAAAATAAAATAACATAATTTAAAATGAAAATTACATAAATCAAATTCAAGAAAAATATATTAATTTCAACAAAATTAGAATACAAAATTGCAATTTTACATAAAAATAAAGGTGGTTTGTAAATAAAATTAAAAAAATATTTATAAAAAGATATATATGTAATTTATAAAAAATTATGTTTATTTAATAAAAAATGAATTTTGTAAATATATAAATATTAAATTTTATATAAGATTAAAAATCTAAACTTATTAAAATAAAGATTAATATATTTTAAAATAAAAATGTAATATTAATTATAAAAAAATATAAATAAAATTAAATATAAAAAAATTAAATATTAATATATTTTTTTATTAAATAAAAAATAATAAAATTAAAATTTATATCTATTTTAATTTTTAATTAAACTTAATAAATAATATAATAATTAAATATTATAAATAATAAAATTAAAATTAAAAAATATATTAAAAAATAGAAAATAATTAATATAGAAATATATTTAAAATTAAAATAAAAAATAAGATAAATTAAATATTTATTTTTAAGTATTTTTTATTGAGGAGGTAATAATATAATAAATAAAAAAATTAAATTAAAAAAAGAAAGAATTAATTTTTATTCAGGAGTTTTAACAGATAAAGATTATATTTGTCCATCTTATATCAATTTAAAAAATCCAAGATATATAGAAATAGATAATATGTATTATTCTGGAATTTTAATTACAAATTATTATAGAGAGCAGTCAGAATTATTACTAAAAAATTTAATTGAATCAAATATTAATATGAATATTTCAATTTTTTATGAAAAACAAGATACATATAAAACCATAAAAGATTTAACTTATCATATAGGAAATGTTGGTGTTGATTTAAAAAATATAAATGAAAATAGACAGGATATAGATATAGCAGCTTTTACATATAATGATGCCAAATATATAAGAAGAGAAATGCAAATAAATAATGAAGAATTATATTTTTTATATATTTATATAAATATATATGCAGATAATACTAAAGATTTAGAACATTTAATAAATAATGTAGAAAGCATTTTACAAAGTAGAGGATTACAAACTAGAAGGGCAAATTTTAGAGAAGAGCAGTTATTTTTATCATGTTTACCAACAATGCAAAATAAAAAGGATGTAAAAAATATATCAAGAAGAAATGTATTAACAAGTGGACTTGTTTCAACATATCCTTTTATTTCTTCTTCATTATTTGATGAGGATGGGATTTATATTGGAAAAAATATGCACAGTAATTCTTTAGTTTTTATAGATAGATATAATACAGAAAAATATAAAAATGCTAATATGTGTATATTTGGAACTAGTGGTGCAGGAAAATCTTATTATATAAAATTACTATTAATTAGATATAGATTATTGGGAATAGAACAATTTGTTATTGATCCAGAAAGAGAATATTTAAATATATGTGATAAATTAAATGGAACTAAAATAATAATAGGGCCATCATCTAATACTTATATAAATATATTAGATATAAGAAAAGAAAGTATTGAAGATAATGAGAATGGATATTTAGCAACAAAAATTCGGAAAATTAATAGGATTTTTTCATTTAATTTTTGGTAAATTAGATGAAGAAGAACGAGCTATACTTGAAGAAAAACTAATAGAAGTTTATTTTAAAAAAGGAATAACTTTTGACGATGATACATTATATATAGAAAATAATAATAAAAATATTATGAGAGTTTTTAAAGATACTATGTATATGCCTATTTTAGAGGATTTATATAATACTTTAAATAAAGATGAAAAAACAAAAAAATTTGCTGTAAAATTATTACCTTTTGTAAAAGGATCTTTAAAATTTTTTAATAATCATACAAATATTAAATTAGAAAATAAATTAATTATTGCTGATGTATATGAATTAGGAGAAGAAAATTTAAAATATGGAATGTATCTTTTTATAGATTTATTTTGGGACAAGATAAAAATAAATAGGAAAATGAAAAAAGCAATTTATTTAGATGAAATATGGAGATTAATAGGTGTTACTTCTAACAAAGATGTTGCTCAATTTATATATAAAATTTTTAAGACAATTAGAAAATATGGGGGAAGTGGTGTAGCAATAACTCAAGATATTATGGATTTATTTAGTTTAGAGGAAGGAGCATATGGAAGAAGTATATTAAATAATTCTAGTATAAAAACATTTTTTTCTCTTGAGGAAGATAATATAAAAATTTTATCTGAAAATGTAAATATTTCTGATAAGGAAAAAATAGAAATAAAATCTTTAAAAAGAGGAGAGTGTTTGATGTTTGTAGGAGAAGATCATATTTTAACAAAAATTGATGGATCTGAATATGAAAAAAATATAATTGAAGGTGATAATGAATTTGAAAAAAGTAATAACAGCAATAAACAATCCAATATTAAATGATAAATTATTAAATTGTAAAAATATAGAGGTTTTAAAAAATGATATTCAGTATAAAGAAGGAATTTTAGAAATTTTAGAATTAGAAAAAAATATAGATATATTAATCTTATCTGAAAATTTGCCTGGAGAAATAAATTTAATAGAGCTATTATTAAAAATTAAAAAGAATGATATAAAAATTTTTATAATTTTAGAGACAGAAAATAATGAATTAAAAAACACATTGTTTGATTATGGTATAAAAAATATTTATTACAATGATAAAATAACAATTGATGAACTAGTAAAAATTATAGAAAAAGAAACAATAGAAAGTAATGAAGAATTAAAAAATGAAATAGAAAAATTAAAAGAAATAATAAGTGAAAAAGAATATAGGAATGAAAGAAAAAAAGCAAAATTTTATAAAGAAAAAATCAGAAAAAATTTATTAGACATTTATAAAAAAATGTTAAAAAAACACGAAAAATGCACTACTCAAAATAACAAAAAAATAATAATTTTTTGTGGAAATTATAATTCTGGAAAGAGTATTGTTTTAGCACTTTTTACTAAAATATTATTCAAGAAAAGCAAGAAAAATTTAGTTATAAATTTTAACGAAAAAAATAATGATATTTTTTTTATTTTAAATAAAAGAAATAATAAAAATAATGATGAAAATATTATAAAAAAAAATAAAAATTTAAGTAGCAAAATAGACGTAATAGATGGAAAAATTTTTGTTGAAAATGAAAAATTTAATAAAGAAAAGTTTGAAAGATTTAATGCAAATTATGACAGGATTTATATAGAAAATTATTTTGAAAATGATAGTGAAACTGAACAAGAAATATTAAAGATTTCAGATAAAATTATTTTTTTATCTCAAACAAATTTGTTAGAAATTTCAAAAAGCAAAAAAATTTTGGAAAGATATATTAGTAGATATTTAATAGAAAAAGAAAAAATATATATTTTATTTAATAAATATAATAAATATTCTATAGATGAAAATTTATTAAAAAAGATATTTTTTGAATTTAATAGTATAGGAAAAATTAAATTTAATAATAAATATAATTTATTATTAAATGGACAAGTATTTATGAGTATAAAAAAATTAAGAAAAGAATATTTTAAAATTTATAAAAAAATATGAAAAGGAGACACAAAAATATGAAAGAATTAGAAGAAGGTTTAATAGAAAATAAAAATGAAATTGTAAATGAAAAAAATTTAAAATTAGAAAATAATATAATAAAAGAAAATGGACAAGATGAATTTTTGCAATCATCTCTATGGAAAACAATAAATACAGGAATTGACATTGGATTAAGAGCATTATTACCTGATTTATTAGAAGATCAAGTAATTAATTTAAAAGATAATTTGTTAAATTATGGATTTAAAGAAGGAATGACAAAATCTATTAATGATGTTATTAATTTTGGAAAAAGTGCTGTGGGTGTTGTTACAGGAAATTTTGAAAATATATCTCAAATGCAGGATGCAGTTAAAAAGGGGGGAATTATAGATTCAGTAGATTCAGTATTAAATTTTGCTATTAATAAAACTGTTGATAGTGGTATTATTTCATATAAAACAGCAAATATTTTAAGAAGTGGAAAAAATATTATATTAGATAATGTAGAGAAGAATATTGAAAAAGAATTTAATAGTCAAACAAAAGTTTTGGAAAATGTAGAAAATTATATAAATAAATGGAAAGATGCCTATAAAAAAGAGGATTTTGATAATATGGAGAAACAATATAAAAATATAGAAAAGGAATTAAATAAACTAGTGCCTATTGAAAAAACATTGATAGAAGCTAGAAAAATTGAAAATACACATAATTTAATAAAAAATAATGGAAAAAATTTTAACATATCTGAAGATGAAAAATCTTTAATTGAAAAATTATAAAAATGCCTCTAATCTTTACGGAAATAATAACTTTTTTGTTGAAATTTCTTGCAAATTTTTCTTTGTTTTAGTATAATACGAGTGTAGAAATAAATAGAAAAGAGGGAAAAAAATGGAAGGACAACAAGATGAGAATATTATACAAAGAGACATAGAAATGGAAATGAGAACAGCATATATAGATTACGCTATGAGTGTTATAGTTTCTCGTGCTTTACCAGATGTTAGAGATGGTTTAAAACCCGTACATAGAAGAATATTATATGCAATGCATGAAGATGGTATAACATCTGATAAACCATACAGAAAATGTGCTAACACAGTTGGATCTGTTTTGGGAAGATATCATCCACATGGTGATGCTTCTGTTTATGATGCAATGGTTAGAATGGCACAAGATTTTTCAATGAGATATATGTTAATTGATGGACATGGAAATTTTGGTTCAATAGATGGTGATGGAGCAGCTGCCATGAGGTATACTGAAGCCAGAATGTCTAAAATTTCTGAATATATGCTAACAGATATTGAAAAAAACACAGTTGATTTTATGCCAAACTATGATGATAGATTACAAGAGCCAACAGTACTACCAGCACAAATACCAGCTTTATTAGTAAATGGTTCATCTGGAATTGCTGTAGGCATGGCAACAAATATACCACCACATAATTTAACAGAAGTTATAAATGGTATTATAAAAATAATAGATGAAGATGAAGTAACTGATGAAGATTTAATGAGTGTTATAAAAGGACCTGATTTTCCAACTGAAGGTGTTATATTAGGAATAGAAGGAATAAAACAAGCTTATACAACAGGTAGAGGTAAAATAACAGTAAGAGCAGAAGCAGAAATTGAAGAAATGAGTAATAATAAACAAAGAATTATTGTTTCTTCATTACCATATCAAGTTAATAAAGCAAAATTAATTGAAAATATAGCAAGATTAGTTAGGGAAAAAAGAATTGAAGGAATTTCAGAAGTTCGTGACGAATCAGATAGAAAAGATAAAGTTAGAATTGTTATAGAACTTAAAAGAGATACAAATGCACAAGTTGTTTTAAATCAATTATATAAACATACACAAATGCAAGATACATTCGGAATTATAATGTTAGCTTTAGTAAATGGAGAACCTAAAATATTAACATTAAGACAATGTTTAGATTGCTATATAGATCATAGAAAAACTGTAATTTTACGTAGAACACAATTTGATTTAGATAAAGCATTAGCAAGAGCTCATATATTAGAAGGATTAAAAATAGCATTAGATAATATTGATGAAGTAATAAACATTATTCGTTCTTCTTATGATGACCCTAAAGAAAAATTAATGGAAAGATTTAAATTAACAGATATACAAGCTCAAGCTATTTTGGATATGAGATTAAAAACATTATCAGGATTGCAAAGAGAAAAAATAGAAGAAGAATATAACGAATTAATGAAATTAATTGCATATTTAAGAGAAGTTTTAAGCAGTGAAAAATTAGTTTTTGATATTATTAAAGATGAACTTATAAAAATAAGAGATAAATTTGGTGATGAAAGAAAAACAAAAATTGTTGCTGCTGAAGGTGAAATAGATATAGAAGACTTAATAAAAGAAGAACAAAATGTAGTAACATTAACACATTTTGGCTATATTAAAAGAATGCCAATTGATACATATAGAAGTCAAAAGAGAGGCGGAAAAGGTATAACAGGTATTGCAACTAGAGAAGAAGATTTTGTTAAACAAATATTTACAGCTTCAACTCATGATACAGTATTATTCTTTACCAATAAAGGAAAACTTTATAGATTAAGAGGATATGAAATACCAGAAGCAGGTAGAACTGCTAAAGGAACAGCAATTGTAAACTTATTAAGTTTAGATGCTGGAGAAAAAGTTTCTGCTGTAATACCAATTCAAAACTTTGCTGAAGGAAAATATTTATTGATGGCAACAAAAAATGGATTAATAAAGAAAACAGCATTAGTAGAATATAATTCAGCAAGAAAAACAGGATTACAAGGAATTGCATTAAAAGAAGATGATGAACTTATATCTGTAAGATTAACAGATGGAGAAGATAATGTAGTTTTAGTAACAAAAAATGGTATGTGTATTACATTTGATGAAAAGGATGTAAGACCAATGGGTAGAGTCTCACAAGGAGTTATAGGAATTAGAATAGATGAAGATGATGCTGTAATAGGTATGGAATCTGTAATTGCTGGTGGACAAGCTACATTACTTGCTATAACTGAAAATGGATTTGGAAAAAGAACAGAATTAGATGAATATAGAGTTCAAAATAGAGGTGGAAAAGGTGTAATTACTTACAAAATTACTCCAAAGACAGGATGTTTAGTAGGAATAAGAATTGCAACTGAAGAAGATGATGTAATGTTAATTACAGATACGGGAACTATTATTAGATTAAAAGTTAAAGATGTAAGTGTTCTTGGAAGATCAACACAAGGGGTTACATTAATGAGGACAAATGATGGAGGAAAAGTTGTTAGTATAGAAACATTAACTCCTGATATGGATGCTAATTTTGTAGAATAAAAATAAAAAAGTTAAAGATTTTTTAAATCTTTAACTTTTTATTTTTTTAAATCTAAGATCATCACCAAAAAAATAATAAATGTCATAAAATCCTGCAATCCTTGATCCTATTCTTTCCTCATAATTTGAAAAAATATTATTTAAATTTAAATTTGTAGATATTATAGTTTTTGTGGATTTAGAGTTTAAGTTCAGTAATCTAGTGTTTATTATAGTAAATAACTCACTTAGTTTCATGCTATTCATACATTCTGTACCTAAATCATCAATTATTAATAAGTCAACTTCTAAAACATTTTTATAAAAATGTTCATCTTTTTGTTTGTTTAATTTATTATCTATTATTGTATCTAATAATACTGGTGCAGTTTGATATAATACAGTTTTTCCTTTTTTTAATAATTCATTTGCTATACAATTTGTCATAAAAGTTTTTCCTAAACCAGTGTTACCTGTAAATAAAAGATTTTTTTGTTCTAAGTCTTCAAAATTTTGAACAAATTCAATACATTTTTCTTTTATGTTTATTATATTTCTTCTAGGAGATATATTTAATTTATATTTTGAAATATCAACTTCATCTGAAAATAAGTTTTCATTAAAGGTATTAAAATTTTCTTTATCTAGATTTGACATATTAGATTTATTATATGATATATTTAATAATTTCTGTTTTAAGCAATTGCATAATTCAGTCTTATAATTATTTTTTAAAATATAACCAGTATCATTACAAATATTGCATTCATATATAGGTTTTAAATAATTTAATGGTAAATTATTTTTTAATAAAATTGTATTTCTTTCTTTTTTTAAATTTTCAATTTTATTATGTAGATTTTCTAAAGATAAATTATTATTAAGCAATAAATTTTTTGCTGTGTTTATTGCATAATTATTTAATTCATCTTCTATTTGTTTTAATCTAGGAATAGAAGAATATAAGTTTTCTTTCCTTTTATCTAAATCTAATTCAGCTTTGATTCTTTTTTGATCATATTCTTTTAATAAATTATTTAAAATTTCATTAGACATTATATTCTCCTTTTATTTTTTATTTGCATATAAAAAGTCTAGATTATCGTATTGTCTTTGTTCATAATTATTTTTTGAAACTTTTTTCTCTAAATTTTTAATATCCTTGGTTTGTTGTTTTCTTTCCTCTAAAAAGGTTAAAACTTCATTAGGGTTTTTTAAATTTCTATCGTGCCAATCAGAAATAACATTATTTAAATATTCAAAGCTAACACTTGATTTGAACGTAGTTCTTTTTAAAGCAATTTCAATAACATCTAATTCATATCCATAATCAAAAACCCATTTTTCAATATAAGCTTCTTCATATTGTGTTAAATTATCACGTCTACCTAGTTTTTTAGATATTGTTTTTTTAATCTTATTTAATTTTTCTTGTTTTTGATAATACAAATCTAAATCATTCCATGTTTGAATTTTATTTAATCCCCAAGCTTCAGCAACTGCTTGAACATAATTTTTATGTAAAGCAGATCTATTAAAACAGTAATCAAATAATGCAATCATTACTTGTTCATCAAAATTATATTTTCTAAACCATAAATCAATATCGTTATACCAAGAAGGTCCCATAATTCCTTGAAAATATTTATTATTAATATGTTCAATAGCTTTAGATCTTGCTTGATTTTTTGAGTTTTCTTTAATTTTTTCTGGAGATATTGCTAAATTAGGTGAATATAATTTATGCAATGTTTCTTCTTGCAAATTTACTAATATAAAACCAGTAGTTTTTTTTATAATAAAATTATTATCTTCCAAAAATTTGATACCATCATTAATTGTTTTTAATGGTAATGATAATTTTTTAGATAAGTCATTTAATTTTATATCTTTATTGTATTTAGATAAAAAGAACATATATAAGTATATTTTTATATAATCTCCAGGTATTTGTGATAAATGTTCAGCAAAGAATACATCGGGTAAAGATGTTTCTGAAAATAATAAAGATTTTTCTGATTTTTCTAATTTCATAGCTTTCTCCCCAAAACAAAATAAGTAAGATAAAATCTAACTTTGTAGAATTATATCACGTATTGTATATAAAATGCAAATGCAAAATATATAGATTTGATGAGAAAGATAGACATAATTACATAAATCTCAAAGAAAAAATAATATGAAAGTAAAAAATAGATTAAAATTCATAAATATTTATATATAAAAATCTTTGACAAAAAGATATAATTTTTGCTTGAAAAAATATTTAAAAATATATATAAAAAAATATGTTATTTTTTCACCATTTAAACCCAGTAAACTGAACAAAAATAATGGAAAATAAAATGTTATAAAAATAAAGATTTTTAGACTTAAATTATTTAAAAAAATGTGTAAAAAAAACAACAAAATTATTATATAAATTATATTTAAAATTGCAGTTGAATAATCAATAAAACCTAATAATTTTGTGTTAAAATTATAATTCTGTGGGAATATAAATTTTATAAAAATCACTCCTTATAAGTATAATATTAATTTGTATATCAAATCATTTTTTTATAAAGTTATTAACATTTAGTGATAAACTTGTGGATAAACCACCAATAAATTCTTTGACAATAGAATTTGCTTTTATTAAAGCATAAATTCCACCAACGTAAATAAATTTTATTACTAATTTATCTGAATAATTCATAGAAAATAAAATAACTAATATAAGTGAAACCAAAATTTGAATAAAAAATAATGAAAAATAATTTCTAATCCAAGCTTTAAAAAACCAAGATGTTTTTTCTAACGAAAGAGATAAAAAAGCAAAAGGCGTTAGTAAAATAAAAACTTTTATCATTATATATCTTAATGAATAAGAAAAAACTAAATTTAGTAAAGATAAACTCATTATACTTTTAATTAATCCATCTATGGAAAATATATTTAACGAAGATGTATTAATAGAAATATTATTATTAATTTTATTTATTAAATTAGAAAAACAGATATCTGTGTGAAATAATGATTCTCCTAAATCTCTTATTGCTAAAGATATGTTAGATAAAATTGTTATTGATTGTTCAATAATTGTTCCTGAAAAGTTCATTAATATTCCAAATATAATTAATTTAAATATAAATTGTTTAGGTGATTCTATTTGTGAATAAGTGAGATTTGAAAATAAATATTTTATTGCAAAATATAGTAAAAATCCTAATAATAATGAATTGGCTATAAGTAATATGCCATTAGAAGATGAAGAACCAAAAATTTTATCGAAATAAGGATCATCTAAAATATCGTTATTAATAAATGTTATATCGTCTAAAACTGAATATAGACTATTATCAATAGATGAAAATAAATTTTGAAAAATAGTATTAATAGTATCAATTATAGTAGATGTTATATTATTACTTGATGTGTTTTCCAATAAATACCTCCTATTAAATTAAAGATTCTATGGCACCTAAAATAAGATCTATTGCTAATAAAAAGGCATAAGAAAATAAAGAATTTCTTACTAATTTTTTTCCTATTCTCATTCTTTCTTCATCACCAAAACTAAATTTTTTCATAAATATTCCCGTTGCAACAGCAACTGCAGCAGCAGGAGTTGCAATTTTTAAAACCCATTCTTTAATTTTTTCAAAGGCCTTAGTTATTGTTTTAACTAATTTTGGCTCCGCAGCATATATATTAGTTGATAAGATAAAAATTAATAATATAAAAAATAATAAAATAAAACTAAAATAAAAAATTTTTTTGTTTTTCATTTAACATTCCTCCTTTATATAATTGTATGGTGATTATTCATAAAATAAGGATACATTTGTAATTTTGAAATAGGCAATATTCTATTTCCATCAGATAAAAAAGCTATAGAATTAAATGTTTCTAATTCTTGAGTAAAAGTTTTTGTGTCATATTTAAAATCTAATTGAGAATAAGAATTAATACTTTCTGATATATTGGAGTCCTTTGATTTTAATTTTTTTGTAAAATAATTATAATTTGTTTCTTTTGCATTTTCTGAAATTGTATATGAAGTTTTATTTTTTTCTTCTTTTCCTAATTGTTTTTGTGCTTCTTCAATAGTTAAAATATCATCAGTTCTAAACCATATTTTATTTATTAAATTTTGACAAATTACTTTAACAGAACTTTCATCTTTTAGAGTATTTTTTAATGATGAGTAACTCTGAGTACTTACTATATTTATACATTTTGCTTCTCTACTTAAAGAAAAAAATTCGCAATCATTTTTTGTTACATATTCAGAATATTCATCACATATAAAAGCGGTTGGTTTTATATTATTATTTGATAAATTTTTCATTATTTCAGTTTGGAAATCTAATTTTAAATATGCTGCTAAAATTTTTGATAAATTTCTATATTCTGCAATATTCATATTTAATACTACTATTTTTCCATTTTTAATTACATCTGAAAATCCCAATAATGTTAAATTTTCTTTTGAAGGGCAAAATGTTTTTTGAATATAATAATCAGAAACAAAAATGTTTGTTATTCTTGTAATTTCAGATTTTAGTATTGATTGAGTTCTTAAATCTAATGAAAAAAATTCTTTTTCAAAAAAATTTAATGCTGAATTAAGTTCATAAATATCTTTTTGAGATAATTTTGAAGAAATAAATAATTCTCTTAATTGTTGGATTTTTTCTATATAGTAATTTGGATAAGTTACTAATTTATGAATTTCCAAAAATGTAACATAACCGTTATTATATAATCTACATAATTTTATACATTCAGTTATT
Organism: uncultured Clostridia bacterium; assembly: GCA_934133175.1. Classification (GTDB taxonomy): domain Bacteria; phylum Bacillota; class Clostridia; order TANB77; family CAG-508; genus CAG-269. Next base: position 57,234 of record CAKPAX010000004.1, read on the forward strand.
ATTTGTTCTACTTTATCAAGCCAATAAGATTCGGAATTATTTTCTGAAAAAAGAGTTAAAACTGTTTTTAATTGGTTGCTTAATACATTTGGATTTAGATTTGGCTTATTTAATGGATTATAAGTAATGTTAGAATTTAAACCAATTGTTATTAAATCATTTTCTAAATTATATTTTTTTAAATATTCTAATACCTGATTATGATAGTTTCCTTTTACATCGAGTATTAACATACCTATCTTTTTATTTTGATGCAATGAATTATATTTAATTAACTGTTCTGTAAATGGATACATAGCTGAACTAGTTTTTCCAGAGCCGATTGTACCAGTTATTAGAAAATTTTGAAATAATCCTTTTTCTGTAACATAAACATTGGATTTTTTAGATTGATTATAACCGAATTAATAATTTTAGGTCGCTTGAATTATTATTCTGATTGTTTTTGTAATTAATTTTTTTGGCAGGTCTGAAAGTTAAAATTCTTAAAAATATAAAATAATTTAATAAAATATTATTGAAAATAAAAGAAATTATAGATGAAAATTTAATATAATTCCATAAAGTTTGATTTTTTTGGCATATGTCAAAAGGTTTCAGACCATATTGTATTATTATACTTTCGGAAAAATATATTGGTGAAAAAATTTTATAAAAAATATAAGTGGAAATTGATAAAAATAATAAATAGAAAAAAAGTTGTAAAAAAATTTTTTTAATATTTTGCCTCCTTGTTATTTTTTTGTTTTAATTTTAATTTGGATCCTTGAAGATTATGAAAAACTTTTACATCAAAAAAATAATAAATTGAATATAAAGAAATAAAAAGATTAATAATATAAAATAAAAAGAATAAATTAATTAATTTAGAAATAAAATCACCACCTTACAATTTTTTCCATCATATAATAAATTTTTTAATTTGTCTATACTTTTTATAAATTTTATGATAAAATATAAATATTAAAAATAGAAAGGAGAATTACAATGAAAATAACTAAAGATACAACTATTGGTGAAATATTAGAAATTGCACCAGATAAAGCTAATATATTGTTAGAAATAGGTATGCATTGTTTAGGTTGTCCAGCATCTCAAATGGAAACATTAGAAGAAGCTTGTGGAGTTCATGGAGTAGATGTCGAAGAAGTATTATTAAAAATGAATGATGAATAATGTAGATTTATAAATAAAAATATATAAATTTTTAATATTTAAAAAAAATATTAAAAATTTTATAAAATATATTGACAATTTATTAAAAGTGTTGTAATATATAAAGGTGTTGTGACGGTTCACAATTATTTGGGCTATTAGCTCAGGTGGTAGAGCACTTGACTTTTAATCAAGTTGTCCCGCGTTCGAGTCGCGGATAGCTCACCAAAAGAACTAAATAATATTTTAATTATTATTTAGTTCTTTGTATTTTATTTATAATGGCCCGTTGGTCAAGCGGTTAAGACATCGCCCTTTCACGGCGGAGACATGGGTTCGATTCCCGTACGGGTCACCATGACGCCACTTTAGCTCAGTTGGTAGAGCAACTGACTTGTAATCAGTAGGTCGTCCGTTCAAGTCGGACAAGTGGCTCCATAATAAAAGGTCAATAGTTTTGAGATAACTCTTAATTATTGGCTTTTTTTATATGATGATAAAAAATAAATAAAACGATTCGCAAAAAGAAAAATTTGAAAGGAATAGAAAATGGAAAAAATAGCTATTATTACAGGTTCAGCTAGAGGTATTGGAAGAGAAATATCAAAAAGACTAGCCAAAAATGGAATCAAAGTTATTGTGAATTATAATAATTCAGAGAAGGAAGCTATAGATTTAAAGAAAAATTTAAAATTACAAAATATTGATATAGATATTTTTAAAGCAGATGTATCGAAAAGAAAAGAAGGACATGAATTAGTGCAATATGTTTTAAATAAATATGGAAAAATAGATATTTTAATAAACAATGCAGGAATATCTGAATATAAAATGTTTACAGATGAAACTGATAAAGATTGGAATAAAGTAATTAATACTAATTTGTATTCTGCTTTTATGATGAGTCAAGAAGTTGTACCTAATATGATACATAATAAAAATGGATGTATAATAAATATTTCTTCAGTATGGGGAATGGTAGGAGGTTCTTTAGAAGTTTTATATTCAATATCTAAAGCTGGAATGGATGGATTAACAAAAGGATTAGCAAAAGAGTTAGGACCATCTAATATAAGAGTAAATTCAATTGCTCCTGGAATTATAGATACAGAAATGAACAATAATTTAAGCGAAGAAGAGTTAGAAGAATTAAAAGAACAAATACCTTTGGGAAAAATAGGTACTCCAGTAGATATTGCAAGATGTGTTGAGTGGATTATTAATGATACATTTACTACAGGACAAGTAATTTCACCAAATGGTGGATGGATAATAATATAAAAAAAGAAAAGTATTATTACTTTTCTTTTTTTTTATTGTTCAGTTATTTTTCTTCTATAATTACCAGAAATAATCTTTGGTAAATATGTGATTATTTTATATACTGCAAGACGAATTTTCTTGCTCCATAAATAAGAACGTCTAAGTTTCCTAGCTGTTCCAATAGCATTAAATTCATTATCTAATGCTATAAGTTCATGTTGAACTTTTTCTATAGGAAATATATAGTTTTGTCCATCATTATTATCCCATTGTTCCATATTATTTTTAAAACAAAAGTTAAAGCTATCACTATCTGTTAATTCTATTTCACATTGAAAACCTAGTTCTGTTTTTTCCATTTTTATATCATTTAAATTATCCCAATTCATACCAAAACCATAGTGTAAATAAACATCTTCAGATCCATCCTGAAAAAACTTACCTGTGTAAGATATTTTAACTTTACTATTTTCAACTAATTTATCTGTATTAAAAAATATATTCTTTGTTAATTCCATTTAAAAATCTCCTTAATTTATCTTTTGCTAACAACATTATAATATTATTTTTTACATAGTTCAAGTATTTTTATTAAAAAACTTTAAAATTTTACAAAAAAATGCAAAAATAATATATATAAAAATTAGTAATAAAATATAAAAGAAAAACATAGATATTTACTATAAATAATATGCTAAAATATTGTCAAAAAAAATATAATATGATAATATTTTACTATATAAATTATTTATAAGGAGATTATTATGGATAATATAGAAAAAAATAACATGACAGAAAATGAAAAAAAAATAAGTAAAGAAAATCCATATAATAATTATGATGAAGTATTAAAATTGAACAAAAAAAGGAAAAAGAAAATATTTATAATATTATTAATTATATTTATTTTTATAATTTTTTCTTTATTTTCTACTATTTTTGCACTTTTGAATATAAGTAATGAAAATATTATGAGTGGAATATCAATCAATAATATCGATATTTCTGGGTTATCAAAAGAAGAAGTAAAAGCTAAAGTAGAAAATGTATTTAATGAAAAATTGAATAAAGAAATAAAAGTAACATATGGGGAATATGAGTCTACAATAAATCCTACGGTTATAGAAGCAAAATTTAATGTTGATGAGATTATAGAGCAAGCTTACCAAATTGGAAGAAAAGGTAATATTATTCAAAACAATTATAATATTTTAAAAGCTTTAATTATGAAAGAAAATTTGGAATGTAATGTTTCAATAAATGAGTCAGAAACAAATAAATTAATTAATGACATAAGCCTTAATTTACCAGGAGCACTAGTGGAAAGTAGTTATTATATAGAAGATGATAATTTAATAATAACAAAAGGTAAAGAGGGATTAGTAATTAATTCAGAAAAATTATTAAAGTTAATCTATGAAAAATTGAATAATAATAATATAAATCAAGAATATATTGAAATACCAGTAGAAATAAAACAACCACAAAAAATTGATTTACAGAAGATCCATGATGAGATATATAAAGAACCAGAAAATGCCTATTATAATAAAGAACCATTTGAAATTCATGCTGAAACAGATGGTGTTGATTTTGATATAGATGAAGCAAAGAAAATAATAGAAAAAGAAGAAAAGGATGAATATTCTATAACTTTAAAAATTACAAAACCAGAAATAACAATAAATGATATAGGGACAGAGGCATTTCCAGATATGCTTTCAACATTTACAACAAAATATGATAGAACTAATATAAATAGAACTACAAATTTGCAATTAGCTATAAACAAAATAAATGGAGTTGTTTTAATGCCTGATGAGGAATTTTCTTACAATAAAATAGTTGGAGAAAGAACAATTGCAGCAGGGTATAAAGATGCTAAAATTTATTCTAACGGTGAAGTTGTAGATGGATTAGGTGGAGGAATTTGTCAGATTTCTTCAACATTATACAATACAGTATTGTTAGCTAATTTAGAAATAACAGAAAGAAGAAATCACCAATTTATTACTTCATATTTACCAGCGGGCAGAGATGCAACAGTAGTATATGGGTCACAAGATTTTAAATTTAAAAATAATAGAAAATATCCTGTAAAAATAGAAGCAACATTAAATAGTGGTATTGCAAAAATATCTTTATATGGTGTAAAAGAAGAAAATGATTATACTGTTACATTTGAAACTAAAACTATATCTGCTATTCCATATAAAACAAAATATATAGAAGATAATTCATTAGAAGAAGGAGTTGAAAAAATTCAACAAAAAGGTACTAATGGACTTGTAACGGAAACATATAAAATATTAAGTTTAAATGGAGCAGTTGTTTCAAAAACACTATTGTCAAAAGATACATATAATGCGATGCAAAGAGTAGTTGTAAAAGGAACCAAAAAAGTTAAAAAAGAAAAAGAAGAAAATAATGATAATTCTAAGGAAGATTCTAATAAAAATAATGTTGATAATAAAAAAGAAAATGATAAGAACAAGCAATAATAATGTAGAAACATGTTGTTTCTACATTATTTATTAAAAGTGTAAAATTATTAAAAGCAAAACATTGACAAAGATGAAAAAAGTAGTATAATAGAAAATGCTTATATTAATATATGGGTCATTAGCTCAGCTGGTAGAGCAGCAGACTCTTAATCTGAAGGTCCGGGGTTCGAAACCCCGATGACCCACCAAAAGATTGTTACGTTATGTAACAATCTTTTTTTAATATACTGTATAAAAAATATATAAAATATGTTTAAAAATTTTTCAAAAAGGATAAGATATATATATATATTTTAGGAGGTATATTTTTGAAAAAGAAAAAAACATTTAAAAAATTTATTGTTACATTTTTTATATTAATAATAATAGGATTTATATGTTTTTATATATATTATACATATAAAAATATAGAGATAAAGTCAAATTATGAAGTACAAAGAACAGAATATATCACAAATAGTGAAGAAACTGTGGAAAGTATAGAGAAAAAAAGTAAAAGTATTGCAGATATAATTGAAAATGTTACTGATTGTGTTGTTGGAATATCTAAATTTAAAAATAATGGCAGTTCTATTTTTTCGAAAAATAGTGAAGATGAGCTTGGAATAGGAACAGGAATAATAGTATCTAATAATGGATATATAGTAAGTAATTCTCATGTGACTGGAGAAAAATATAGTACATGTTATGTTACATTAGATAATGGAAGAAATTATGATGGAACAGTGGTGTGGGCTGATTCAGATCTTGACTTATCAATTACCAAAATAAATGCTAAAAATTTGAATTATATAAAATTAGAAAATTCTGATAATATAAGAGTAGGAGAAACTGTATATGCAATAGGAAATCCAATAGGATTTGAATTTAGAAGAACAGTTACATCCGGAATTGTAAGTGCTAAAAATAGGACAATAAAATTTGAAAATGGAGATAATGTTTCATATATGTCGGGATTAATTCAAACAGATGCAACTATAAATCCAGGAAATAGTGGAGGACCATTAATAACATCAGATGGAAATGTTGTAGGAATAAATACTGTTAAAATTTCTTCAGCAGAGGGAATAGGATTTGCTGTTCCAATAGATACAATAAAAACTGTAATTGAAAAGTTTAAATTAAATGATAAATTTGACGAAGCAAAAATAGGAATTTATGCTTATGATAAAGAAGTTATTCCATACTTATCTTATAATAATAATTTTGATAAAGGTATATATGTAGTACAAATAACACCAAATGGACCAGCTAGTAAAACGGAATTAAAAATTGGAGACATAATAAATTCAATAGATGGAGTTGAATTAAGTTCAATGAATAGATTAAAACAATATATTTATACCAAAAACATTGGTGATGAAGTAAAATTAAATATAACAAGAGGAAAGATAAAAAAAGATATAATATTGCAATTAGGATCCTAAAAAACATTCAAACTATTTAAAAAATGAACTAAATATGATATAATTGGTAAAAATTTATAGGAGAGAGTTTATGGGAGAATTTTGGGATATATATGATGAAAATAGAAAGAAAACAGGTAGGTTTGCAGAAAGGGATGTATATAAGTTAAAAAAAGGAGAATATCATATTGTTGTAACAGCTATAATAATAAATTCTAAAAATGAAATATTAATAACTAAAAGGGCACCACAAAAGAGTTTTGCACTAATGTGGGAATTGACGGGAGGATCTGTAAAAAAGGGAGAAACAAGTTTAGAAGGAATAATTAGAGAAGTTAATGAAGAAATAGGTATAAATTTTTCAAAAAAAGAAGCTATTTATTTAAAAACTGTCAGAAGAACAAAATTGTGTAATGATTTTAAAGATATGTGGGTATTTAAAAAAGATATAAAATTAGAAGATTTGGTTCTTCAAAAAGAAGAAGTTATAGATGCAAAGTGGGTTGATATAAATAAGTTTTTAGAAGGAAAAAATGATAAGAGTATAATACCAATAATTGACTTTGATGAAAACGATTATAAAAAAGTAATAGATTTAAAGCAAAGGGAATCTTATAAATATATAGGAGAAAATGTTTCTGTAAAGATAGATAGACCTAAAGGAAGTAAACATCCTAAACATGATTTCGAATATGAAGTTAATTATGGGTATGTTCCAAATACAATAAGTGGTGATGATGAAGAAATAGATTGCTATATATTAGGAGAAAATGAAAAGTTAAAAGAGTTTAAAGGAAAATGTATAGCAGTAATACATAGAACAAATGATGACGATGATAAACTAGTTATAGTTCCAGAAGGAAAAGACTTTACAGATGAAAAAATAAAGGAGTTAACTAATTTTCAAGAAAAATATTTTGAAAGCGAAATTATAAGATAGAAGGAAAGTAATAAATGAAGTTTATAAATGAAATATATTTAGATAAAGAAAAAGATATAATAATAAAGTTATATGATAAAGGAGAAGATGAAATTAAGTATGTTTTAGAAACTCCAAATCATAATACAGGGAATTTAATAACTAATTTAGCAAAAATTTGTGACTTAGAAACTGTAAAAAATAAAGATGATATGAAAATAATTACAGGAGTAATACCGGCAAGTATTAATGGGGATAATGAAGAAGTATATATTTTAAGACTTGGTGGAATAAAAATAGCTAATATATTTAAAAATGGAAAAATAGAATTAAAAGCAAAAATTCCATCAATAATGAAAACTTTAATGTCTCAAACAAAAGATTATAGATTTGGAGTAGATAAAACTATTGTTAAATTTTATTTATTTAAAAAAACAAAATTTAGAACAGATTTACATACACATATGAATGCTAATTTGTCTCCTGATATATTAATTGCATTAGGGATAACTCATCAGATAAAATATCCTTTATACTACATAAAAAAATTAAAACTAAAATTAACAAAAGAACAAGAAGAAAAAATATATGAACAAAGAAAATTGGTAGAAAAAGATTTTGAAAATTCGGAGTTAAAAGGAAAATACTTAACAAGAAGAATTGATGATAATACTTTTATAAATTTTGCTGATTTTATTTTAAATAATTTAGAAAATTCAAAGGAAAATATTGAAAAAATAAGAGCAAGTTTAGCTATATTAAAAGATGGACAAGCAGTTTTTACGAACTTAGAAAAAGTTTACTTATATAGATATATTTTTGCAAAAGGAACAGAAAGTAAAGAAAAAATAAAATTAGATATAAATAAAATAAATGAAATCTACCAAAAAGATATAAAAGAGGCTGTAATAAAAATGCTTGAGGATAAAAAAAGAGGAAGTATTTATGCAAAAAATAATTTAAGACAAGATAAATTATTATGGATTGCTAGGGAATATCAAAAACAGGGAATTTATTATGTAGAAATTGCTGATACTACACTAACTAAAAAAGGACTTCCAGCAATAGAATTGTTAGAAGAAATACATGATATTATGCCAAAAATAGAAGCGGAAACAGGAGTAATAATAAGATTTTTAGTAGCAATAAGAAGAATTCCATTAACTATTATTAAAGATAATATAACAAGTAGTGATTATTTAAGAGAAAATTTAAGCGTTTTAAAAGCAGTATCAAGAAGTCCATATGTTGTTGGAAGTGATTTTATTGGAGAAGAAATAAATGATATTTCTGAATTAAAACCAGCAATAAAAGAAATAACACAATTTGCTGTTGCACAAAATAACGGATTTACAATAAGAATACATGCTGGAGAAAATGATAGTTTAAGAAATAATGTTTTAAAATCAATACAATTAGTTAGAAAATCAACTGAAAAAGGTCAAAAAATGCCTAGAGTTAGAATAGGACACGGATTATATACTCCAGAGTTAGATAGTGAAGAAGGAAAAAAATTAATTAAAGAAATAAAAAAATCAAATGCTGTTATGGAATTTCAATTAACATCAAATGTTAGATTAAATAATTTAAGTAAAATAGAAGGACATCCTTTAAAAAAATATTTAGATAATGGAGTAAAATGTGTACAAGGAACAGATGGCTGTGGATTTTATGGAACAGACACAATTGAAGAACAATTAGCAATGCAAAATTTATTGAAATTAAAACCAGAAGACTTTGAAAAAATGAGAGATGTGGAAGATGAGATTATAAAAGAAAATAAAAAATATTTTATAAAAAAATCAAAAGATTTTGACAAATTCTTAAATGGAAGAACATTAAGAAAGGCTATTCTTCAATTAGAAGACGAGATTATAAATGAAGATATAAATAAAAATATAAAATTGAGATTAAATAACAAAGTTGATTCAAGTAAAAAACTAAAAGATATTATAAAAGAGTTGCCAACTGATAAAACACCTATAATAGTTGCTGGTGGAAGTTTTAATGCTCAAAATGTTGAAACGATTACTGAAGATACTGGAATTAATTCATTAAGAGAATTGATAAAAAAATTAGATGATAAAAAGGTATTTTTTGTAATAGGACATAAATTGCAAGGATATGAGAAAGCTGTTTTAGAATTGTGTCAAGAGTTAAATAAAAAAATTGAAGTTTATGCTATAATACCTAAAATGATAGAAAAAAATATAGCCGAAAATATTTTAAAATCTAATATAACAGGAGTCCGTATATCAACAGAAAGTGAAGATTTTGGAATATATAAAAGTTTTAATTATGAGATTTTTGAAAGAAGATTTTCAATAGTAATAGCATTTGATGGGCATTCTCCTGTATCAAATTTGGTTCAAGAAGCCAAAAATGGAAAAGCAAAATCAAAAATATATGTAAATAGGAAAAATGAAAATTTAAATTACAAAGCAAAAACTCTAAAAGGCTATATAACGCCATTTGAAATTGAAGATAATATTGCTAATAAAATAATTGAGGATAATATAGATATAATAAAAAAATAGTACATAATATAATAAAAATATAATCTAATTAAATTAGGTTATATTTTTATTTATGTATTTTATATTTATATTTTTATAATAATTAAGATTTTAACAAATTAAAACAATTTAATTAATTTTGTTGTATATTATTGGATTTTGTGCTATACTTAAAAAAGTTTTGATATATTTGCACTCGTAGTTTAGTTGGATAGAATGTCAGGCTACGAACCTGAAGATCGGGGGTTCGAATCCCTCCGGGTGCACCATAATATATTTTTTTCATATAATATTAAATAAATTTAAAAAAACACTTGAAAAAAGTATTAAATTATGGTAATATTATTATTGTTATTTTATCGAGGTGTAGCGCAGTTGGTAGCGCGCGTGGTTTGGGACCATGAGGTCGCAGGTTCGATCCCTGTCACCTCGACCAGAAAAAGACTAGTTTTTGAGGAAAATTCATTAGAATTCAAAAACAGTCAAATGATTTTAAGTAAGCTATTTTCTAAGAGTTTTTAGAAAATAGCATTTTTTTATTTATTCCAAAAAATGTCTAAAAATTCTAAAAAATTCTAATTTTTTGTTCCAAAAAGTGTTCCGTAAGATTAAAAATTCAAAAATAAGATGTTCCGGAATGTTCCGTGAAGCAAAAATCATTGATATTTAGCTACTTTGAGTGTTGAACGAATAACACAAAAAGGAGGGCTAATGATATGAATTTTATACCATACAAAGCTAATGAATATCTTGAAAATAGTTTCTATCAAGTACCAAAAGAACTATTTATTAATCCATATTATGTGACTTTAAGTCTTGCAAGTAAGGTATTATATGGATTATTACTAGATAGATTGTCAATATCTATAAAGAATAATTGGACTGATGATAAGGGAGATATTTATATAGTATATTCAAGAAAAGAAGCTGGATTAAAGCTTAATCTTTCAGATAAGACTGTTACAAAAGCATTCAAAGAGTTAAAGAATGTCAAATTAATTCGTGAAATTAGGACAGGTTTTAAGAAAAATAACATTATCTATGTAGGAAAGATTAATCATGTTGAAATTTATGATTCGTAAAAAGTACGACTCATGATAAGGAAATTTTACGATTCTAGAAACGGAAAAATTACGATGTAATAATATTAAATATAATATAAATAAATTAATTAATATTTATTACATACTAAAAGAAAATATAAGGAGTGAATAAATTATGAGTAGAAAAGAATTAGAATATCAAAAAATAGGAGACTTTTATCTTCCAAAGGTAACTTTACCTGCTGAAGATGATAAATTAGATAATATAGGCAAATATGGACTATTAAGATTAGAGTATCTGAAAGAACATAAGAAAGGTTATTATACTTTTCTTATGATTAATGGATCAGTTCCATTTGAATTAAGGAATATAGATTCTGCTGCAAATGAAAGAGTAAAAAAGATAATAAAACAACTAGCAGACGAGGAAAATGTCAATGAAGAATTGAAAGCTAAAGACCAAATGGAATGGGTAAGATGTATGAATAATATAAAGAACAGAGCTGAAGAAATTGTACTTAAAGAACTTATTTATGTATAAAATTGATTACTAAAAAATTATTCAAAGAGAAATTAAAAGTACAAAAAGGGGATTAAATAATAATCTATAAAATAAATTTATGTACCTAGAAAAGTCCAAATAAAGGTACTATAAATTAAAAATAAGTATCACATAAAGTGCAACGCAAGGTACAAAAATAGGTGCAATAAATTATTTTATAAATCCATTTCTTGTCCTAGCAAGCAATGAATGTGGGAGACCGAAAAAATCATTTTCTGTCTCAGCAAGCAATGAATTCGTTCACACGAATTCTGCTTGCTCCCCATTCTGGTCAATGGGACAAGTCCCAAGCCCTTTTATAAAAATTTGAGTGAGAGGAGAATAGAAAATGAAAAATTTAAGAGAAGTAAACGATGATATATTAAAAGAATGGTTAGAATTTAGAGAAGAAACTATTTTATGCTATCTTAATGAAGAAGATAAAAAACATGGATTATTTATTGATGAAATATCTGAAAAGATTTTGAAAAATGTTCCTAAACAAAATAAGAAATATGTTGAAAAGCAATTAAATGAGCTAGATAAAAATTTTATGGATTACTTAGGTTATTGGAATGAAAAATATTATAGGAATGGATTTGTTGATGGGATAGAATTAATTAGAGGTTGTGGTCATATATAAATTATTAAAAGTGTGAAAGATACAATTTTCTTTCACACTTTATCTTTTTATACTTCAAAATAATCTTCTATATTACTGCTAGACCATCCACCATAACCAGGTCTACCAGGAGTCCCACTAAATCCTGGTCTTCCTGGTGTGCCAGGTATACCTGGTGTTCCAGGAGTTCCACCAATTCCTGGTTGATATGGTAAATATCCAGTGTAATTTAATTTAAATGCAAGAGCTTTATTTTTTGAATCATATAAAACGCCATTTTCATACCAACCAATGTGCTTACCATTTTTTATATTATATATATTTCCATTGTAAATCCAAGCTAGATTTTTACCAGTTTTACTTATAAGTCTATCATCATATTTAAATAACTCAGCTTGTCCATTTTTATTATATAGCCATTCCATAGTAATTTACTCCTTTCTATCCTTTATATGGATACTTATCACTTTTTATTCGATTTTCTTTCCATTGTACTGCTTGCAAATTCTTAGGTGAATCTGTTCCTCCTTTTGATACAGGGTGTCTATGATCAACTTCCCATCCCATATCACTTTGTTTTCCATATGAAGATTTAAAAATGGTATTACCATAATCATCTCTTCTATAAACTTCTGGATTTTTTCCTCTAATTTTGTGAGCGTTATTCCATGCTTCTTCTACTTTTTTATTCATTTTTTATTCCTCCTACCTACTAAATTATTAGAACTAAGATTTTCCGTTACTAAAAATCTTATAGTGTTTGTATTTAATTATTCTTCTATTTTCTTATCAGTAATCGAAAAGCCTTTTTTCCATATTCTGATGCATGCATAATTTTACCTGTTTTAGGATGTCTATAGCTTTTCACAAATATATAATACTCTTTTGTCATATGATATTCTCCTTTTTTTCATACAACTATTGCAAAGAAAATTTTCATATGATATAATTTTAATACGATTAATTAAGACTATATGTAACGCATATGGTTTTTCTTTTTAGCTAAATTGGCGTTTAGCTATGCAATAGTTACCAAACTTTCAAGCCGTTTGGTAGCTTTTTTTTATGTGTTTTCTAATAATGTTATTAACTCAAGAAAGTAATATTTTCTATTTCTAATTCTATCGTCGCCTGACAACACACCTGCTTCCTCTAATGTTGATATGTATTTTCTGGCTTGCGAAGGACTAATATTTATAGTCTTTTCTAAGTATGAAGAACTAATGATTGGTTGTGAAAAAATACATTCAATTATATTCTCGTATTTTTGGGAATTAATAATTTTTCTTATTTTTTCTGATGTTTTATCATATATTGAATCTAACGAATCAATATATTTTATATGTTTTTCTGCTTGTACTGTACACATCTTTAAAAAGAACTTAATCCATTCTGTGTAGTCATTTTTTCTAGAATCAGTCAATTTGTTATAATAAATAATTTTATTTTGGCTAATAGCTTCACTAACATAGAAAAATGGAACTTTTATTACATTAAACTTATACAAACATAAACTAATTAACAATCTGCCTACACGTCCATTACCATCATCAAAAGGGTGAATTGATTCAAATTGTGAATGTATTATAGCCGTTTTTATTAGAGGATTGATATCTATTTTTGTATCATTCATAAAGTCTATTAATTCGTCCATGTATTTTTTTGTTTCAGTATAATGTGGTGGATTAAATACAACAGTTCCAACACTATTAACAATAAAATTATCTACTTCTTTATATTTTCCTAATGTATGTTCTTTATTTTCAGCTATAATACCATTAAGCATCATTCTATGTAATTCTTTAATAAAAGTATGATTAAAATTATTTTGACTTAGATATGTGGCTCCATAATGTAATGCTTTTGTGTGATTTGTAGCTTCCTTATAAATTTTTTCATTTTTCTTTTCCTTATCTTCATTTATTACATCTTCTAACACAGCTGACATTGTTGTTTGAGTACCTTCTAAATACATTGAAGATATTGCTTCTTTTGTGTTTAAAAGTGGCATTAGTATGTTATCAAATTTATAGGATTTAATTTTTTCTTCTAAAATTCCTAGACTTTTTGATGCCATAAAAAGTTCATTTATAAAGTAATTTGAATTATATTCTTTTATTCTATCTTTTATAAACTTTAAATTTCCCATATAATTACCTCCTTTTATAATTATGGAATTATTATACATCTTATTTTTATAAATGTCAACAATTAACGCTCGACTTTTTGTAAAAGTCGAGCGTTAATTATGTTGAATATATGATTTTATAATAATATTAACATCCTGTCCACTTACAATCTATAGAAATAATTGATGCTGGCATTCCAACAATTTGAATATCAAATTTTAAACTATTTTCAACATATGTGGATGCATTATGAATTCTAAAACTAAATTGCCATCCTTCATCCATATATAATTCAATAGTATTGCTACTTTCAGGTTTAAAGCCTATATTTACAATTCTAGTTGGTAACTTAGCAATAGGAATTATAGTTTTAGGTTTTTCTTTTTTGCTAGCTTTATTTAATGTTCCTCTTAAATTATACGATTGTATTTGTGTAATTTTTTTATTATCAATACTAATTACCTTATAAAAATCAAATTCACCTAACAAGTATTCAACTAGTTTTTTAGGTAAATCTGGATGTTTATCAGCATTTCTTTTAATTTCGTTCATAAATGCATTTAATAAAGGAATATATACATCTTTATCTTTATTTTCCAAGTCACTCCATTTTAGTCCTTGTTCCTTTTTAGAATTAATTAATTCAAATATTGGAGCAATATCATTCCAATAATCATTTGAGCATTTAATTCCATACCATCTTTCTCCAAAATCAAGCTTAGGACCTAATCTACTATGTTTTACTGCAAAATGATTATGCTTTATACTTAATCCTATTTCCCATTTTTCTTCATTTCTAATAATTACAATGTCTCTAACATCTCCAATTTTGCCTTCTTGATCTTTCTGCATTTTTAATACTAAACAATCATCATCTTTTTCTGTTATCATAGGTTCTAAGTCAAAAATTGAATATACAGCTGTTAATGCACTTTGCTCAAAAGTCTCTTTGGTTTCTTTATCTATAATATTCCAGCACTCTTTTGCTATTTCGTATGTAGAACTATCTTCTATGATAGATTTTCTATGTTTATTTATTTCAGTATTTAGAGTTTCAATACAAATATATTCATAAGCTCTTCCAAATACATTGCTTTGATTACTCATAAAACAACATCTCCTTTTATACTAATACTTTTTTAATAGCACATGCAACTTCGTATGCTAAATTAACAGGTACAGCATTTCCTATCATTTTATATGCATCATTAATGTTGTTATATACAAATTTAAAATTATCTGGAAATCCTTGTACTCTCGCTACTTCTCTTATAGTCATTCTTCTATATAAATTTTCTTTTCCTTCAACAAATCTGCAATCATTTTTATCTACTTTTATCATTTTTGGTGCTTGAGGATGAATCTGACATTGTCTTCCTGAAGCTTGTACTGTAAATGCTTGCTCATCCCAACTTTTTACTCTGTTACGACTCATAAAAATAGGCGAATAACTTCCTATAAAATATTCATTATTATTGATTGCATTAGGATTATGCTGATTCTTTTCTCCAGCTGGAACTGCTGAATCTTGTAAATCCCAAATGATATCTCTTAGAGTTATTTTATTATTATCATCTTCTGTTGAACCTTTTGGAAAATCAAATTTTATATTTAAGTCTTTTCTAAAACCAATGTAAAAAACTCTTTTTCTTTCTTGTGCAACACCATAATCTTTTGCATTAACTAAAGTAAGAGAAACATCATACCCACATTCTTCAAACATTTTTATAATGTTTTTAACTGCCTCAGAATGTCTATCTGCTAACATTCCACTAACATTTTCAGCCAAGAAAAACTTAGGTTGTACACTTTTAAGAATACGTATATATTCAAAAAAAAGTTTTCCTCTATCATCTTCTATTCCTTTTAAGGAACCTGCCTCTGACCAAGATTGACAAGGAGGTCCACCAATAATTCCATCAATATCCTTAGGAAGAGTTTTGGCATCTATTTTCCTTATATCTTCTTTCAACAGTTTAGTTTGAGGATGATTTACTTCAAATGTTTTCCATATATTTTTATCAAATTCATTAGCGATAGGAATATCAAATCCTGCTTTCTCGAAGCCTAGATCCAATCCTCCACATCCACTGAACAAGCTAAGTATTTTCATATTAAGACCTCTTTTCTTCTAATTATATTTTATATCATAAAAAGCAAAATTTATCAATACACTTCATTCCAGCATAATTACTTGAAATAGCGTAGTATTGCTTCTTTTTGTTCATTAATTAAATATTTTTATTATTTTGCCTCAATATTTAATTTTGGATATTAAAAATAATTTAAAATATTTGTCCGGTTTTTTCTAAATTTTCAGCTTTTATATATAGAAGGTTTAAGAATTTTAATAAATAGACTTAACTTTCTACTATTTTGTGAGGAAACAAGTAGAAGGAGATTTTATATGCAGAGAAAAAAATTCTTAAAAACTTTTCAAAATTTGTTAAGATTTTTGATTTTCATTTTGCCTTTATTAGTAGGAGCATAAAAAAATTGAAATTAAATGTCATCTTTTTCAAATTTTTAGTGCTGTTCTTATTAGAAGGTTTAAAAAGTTAGGAAAATTCAAAAATATTTGTAGTGTTTTTATAAAATTTTCAGCTTTTTATACATAGAAGGTTAAAACTACAAAATATTTTAGTGAAACAGGTTGTAATTTTGCTTCTAAGTGAGGAAACATTTGAAAGGAGGGAAACAATATGGAAGAGAGAGTAATTGATACATATCCAAAATTTTATACAACAGCAGATGTAATGAAAATACTTAAGATTGGAAATAGAGCTTGTTTAGATTTATTCCACAGAGCAGACTTTCCTTGTGTAAAAGTTGGACGAGCATTTAAGATTTCAGAAGAAAACTTTAAGGAATATTTTAGTACTAGAAGAGTTAATAACTAAATAAAAATGTATATAAAATTAAACCTTCGATTAACTCTGAAATTTAGTACAAACTAAAGGAAGGCTATTGATATCTGATTATAAAATTGGTATAATTGTCATGTATAAAATTTATATCAGATTAACCTTCCTTTGAAATTTATTTAAGGAGGTAAAACGATGAATTTTAAAGGAATAACATGTGGTACATATTACGATAAAAGAGAAAAGAAAATTCCTGGAAGTAATAAGAAATATAGTAAATCTATATGTACCGAATGTGAATTAAACAAATCTGGTAAAGAGAACATTGACAATGAAAAACAATATAATATTTGCAAAGCTTGTGATAAATTCTATGTATCTAAAAGTTGCAAAGCTCTACTTACTATTGGAAGAGACCAAACAACAGGTAAAGTAAAAAGAAAGACTTTTATTGGAGAAACCGAAGAAGAAGCATTTAGCAAAGCTCTTCAAAGTAAACTTAAGCTAGATGAAGAAGGTGGACCAAGAATAGTAACTAAAACAAATAAAACATTAAAAGAACTTGTAGAACCTATGATAGAAGAACAATTCAAACTTGGACAAATTAAGGAATCTACATATAAAAGGAAATTAGATACATTGAAACAACTACAAAAGACTGCATTTGCAAATAAGCCTATTGCAAAAATTGGTAGAGATGATGTTGTAAATTATCTATCAAAGCTAAAATCTTATTCTAAGACAACAATAAAGCAGAATTATGAATTATTATGTATGGGATTTGGAGAAGCATATCATCAAGGAATTATAGGAGAAAACTTTATGGCAGGTTATAAAAGAATTAAAAAGCCTAAAAGTGAATATGTAGGGCATCACAGAATAGCACTAACAATTGAAGAACAAAAAGCACTTATACAATTCTTAAATGATGTTGAATATTCTAAATTCAAGCATAAATATTTATTCTTGCTACTAATAAGTACTGGAATGAGAATAGGAGAAGCATTGGTATTAGATTATACAAAGGATATTGATTTAGAAAAAGGAATTCTATTTGTTAGAAGAACACAAACTAAAGATACTTCAGGAAAATCTAGAATTGGAGATTCAACTAAAACTTTTTCAGGTCAACGAATTATTAATCTAAATGCTATAAGTAAAATGGCACTAGAAGAAGCTGTAAAACATATTATTCCGAATAAATTTCACTTATTATTCTATAATTCAACTAATAAGAAATATGGATTATATGAAGAGGCAAGTATAAATTCTGCATTAAAAAGAGCAGGATTAAAGCTAAATATTGGAATATATGAAGAAACAAATTCTAGTGGAAAGAAAGTTACAAGAACAGATATACATACACATATGCTTCGAGGTACTTTTGCAACAAGATGTGCTGAAGCAAAGATTGATCCAAATGTATTAAAAGAAATACTTGGTCATTCTGATACATCTATTACAATGAAATATTATATTGATATTGATACTGATTTTATTGAATCAGAAAATCAAAATGTTGTTAACTATTTAATTAATAAAAATATATTTGAATTTGCAAAATAATTAGCAATTTATAGCGAAAAACATTTAATGAAAATGTACGAAATTATACGGAATTTCAAGGAATTAAAAAGATAAAATGTTCCGTAAAAGTGTTCCGTAAAACAAATGCAAATTGCTAAAAGTCGCTAAATATCATAGAAAATAGCTTGAGGTGTCGTAGCAACACCTCGACCATAAAAAGGAGCTTTATACAAGCTCCTTAAATTTTTATTAGGCTATTTTAAGCCTTTTTTTATTTTTCAGGCTTTCTCAAAATTCCTCTATATTTGTGTTACTGCATTCATTATTGCATTCAACTTTATTTTCCAAACATTTTCCTGAAAAATCCTAATATTCTTCTAAAAATATTTTCTTTATATTCAACTAATTGAATATTTTCAGCTTGTTCATTTTGACTTTCATTAATAGTAGTATTTCTATTTTTAAATATGTTGGTATTATATTTTTGTCTATTCTCTTCTTCTATCTGATGTCTTTTATTATTTTGAAATGCTTTTATCTTATTCTTCTGTACTTCAGTTGCCCAATAATCGCGAAAAAATGATGCCAACATCATTCTCCCTGTTTCAGACATTTTTTGTTCATTTATATCTTTCCATGGATTATACAAAAAAACAATATCATCTTTTTTATTCTTTTCTAACACCTGAATCACATCTCTTGGAACTTTATTGTAATCCTCTTTTGAAATATAATTCAGTACCTCTAAAACTTCAGTACACGCAACTGCATACTCTTCATTTTCCATTTTTTTCACCACCATTATTCTTGTTCAATTTCATCATTTATGTTATTAAATTCTCGTGCTTCCCTTTGAAAAAATCCTGTTAACCTATCCATTTTTTCAACTTCTGAAAGTTCACTAACTATACTCTTTCCAATATTTTGAGTTAAATTTTCTTCTTGTTGTTTTGTTAAAACTTTAACATATTTAATAAAACTGTCTAAATATCTTAAATCAACATTTTCCTTTTTTCTACTTTTTTCGTAAACTTCCTCTATAACAGATAGTGCATCAGATTTACCTTGTTCCGTCACTATCATCTTCATTCTATCAATTCCTATTCCTCTTCCACCAACATGTGTCATCATATTCCAATCTTCTAATTTGGGTGTTTCCCAGTTAGTATACGAACCTAACATCCATCTTGTTCTTCGTGTAGGTCCACCATTATCTATAGCACCTTTTTTTTTAAAATCTTCGCTATCATAAGAAAAATCAGTATTTCCATTATCTTCTCCTTCAATCAAATCTAATTGAAAATATCTTCGTTCTTTAAAATCTTCAAGTACTCTTTTAAAAGTAGCTTCAAGTACACTTGGAACAGTTACCATACTTCCATCTGGCGATTTTTTTTCTCTTGATATTCTTCCATATTCCCATCTTAACCATACATCTACCGTTTTTAGTAATCCTGTTTCTCCTTTTGAAAAATAAATTGATGGATTCTCATAATCTTTACCTACAGCATTTTCTCGATTTTCCAAATCTCCTCTTAGTCCCTGTTTTGCAATTTTAGGAATTGCTGTTTCTCTAGTAAAATGAAAAAAATCATGACCTTCAGGAATTTCTGACAACTTAATTTTCTTTATTCCTTGGATTATTCCTCCAATTTCTTCATCGTTTTCTTCTCTTTCTCCTGTTTTTTCTTTAATTCCAAATTTTTCAATCATAGATTCTGATAACATCTTGTAAAAGTTATTGTATCTTTCATTTGCCTGATATATTAAGCCATTTAAAACTGATTTATTTCCTTGTTCTTCACTCGCAATTTCTTGTGCGATGTCTTTTTCTGATTGAAAAATTCTCTTAAATTCATTTTGTGCTCCTATTGGATTACCGCCTATTACTTCAGCAAGTTCTTCAAATTTTAAAATTGATTTAAAACCTTCTATATAAGCTTCAAGAACACTTTCTTGTTCAATCTGACTTTTTCCTTCTTTATTCATTTGACTTTGCAAATCTGAAATTAAAGAGCCAATGTAAAAAAATTGTCTTATATATTTACTCATTTGATTATATGAACCAAATTGTATTTCACTTTGTTTATTTCTTAACTCTAAATACTTTCCAATTACATTATTTCCCATTTTGTCTTCTTCAAGTATATTTTTTATTCTCTCTTCAAGTTTTCTTCTTTTCTCATCAACAATCTTTTTTGTTTCTGCATCATCTACTACACCTCTTAGATAATATAATTGTTCATCTAAATCAAAATATTGAATTAGAATTGGATTATTTTTTTTTAATTCTGCACATTGCATATTAATTTCATCACATTTTAAATCACTATTATTAATTATATTATTTATATCTAAATACAAAGTATCATTTACTTCAAAAGTTCCATATGCTTCATTATGTGCAAAATTTGCACACACATATCCATTATTCATTAGCTTTGCAACATGTTCTCCAAGTCTTCTAGCATACTCTTCTTCACCTAATTCGCTTATAAGTTTTTCTCTCTTTTTAGTAAGTTCTTCAAGATATTTTACTTCTTGCTCATTCATAATAGTTCTCAACCTACCCTTTCATAACTTTTTCTTCATCTGTTACATTTATCATATTATATCATAACTTTTTATATTTGCAATACTACCAAATCAACGATATTATAGGCTTTACAACTGAACAACAACCACTAAATAAACTAACTTTTACCATAATGATTTTTTATTATTCTTGGCGTTTTTCAGAAAAAAATAGACTACTTTTTCAAGTAATCTACTCCTCAAATTTAATCATTATTTATCAGTCAATCTTTAATTACATTTTTTTCCCCTTCATCAAACCAATCAAAACTACTAGAATTAGCTTTCTTTATTGCATATTCTTTCATAGCTTGTTTTAATAAAGTTCTATATCTTCTAATCCTTCGTTTAGGTCTATAATTTATTTGTGAGTTAGAAACCATATTGCTGATAGCAATAATCCCACCAAGAATGTTACTAATTCCGTTTTCCACTTTGCCCCTTGTAATTTTTTCTTTCTGTTCTTCTTCCGTTTCTTTCAATTCTCGTTTCAAATTGTAAAATTGGTCTTTCACTTTTTCCTCTACCAATTTCTTCATTTCCTCGTTCATTCTTATATTGTCCTTTAATAGACTTTCCTGTGTATCTTGAACTTTCTTTTTCATTATTGTAATATTTTCCACTATTGCTTGTTCCATTTGATATAAATCCTTTATTATATCTGGTTCTACTAGATAATAATTCATCTTTACTATTGATGGAACTACTTGACTTTCCTGTACTATTTGATTGTTTTTCTTTAATTCTTCTTGGACTAGGCTAGTTTTATTTAATTTTAAATTAATTAACTTTAATCTATCATTCAATCCGTCAGTTTCTATATCTTCATCTATCTCTATATCTATCTCTTGTGGACTATTTGGTGGACATTGTCCATTTAATAATTTTTGCTTTTCTCTTTGTTCTCGTTTTTGTTTTGCCCAACTTGTTTCACTGCCCACCATATTTTCAAATCCTGCTATTTTTAGGCAAATTCCATCATCGGTATATATTAAATTTAGTTTTTTAAATAACTCCATAGCTACAATAACAGTATCTTTACTAAAATATTTAGTATCTCTTGCTATTTTATCTGGATCATATTGAATAATCATTTCTCCGACTCTTGATGCTAATTCTCCATTATTATTAGCAGTTTGCAGGCATAGCATTTGGTATAAAACTATATACCTACAACCATCTTTTTGTGATAATAAAAAATCTATTTCAGCTAAATTAAAAAAATCTGTTTTTAATTTTATCCAATAATATCTCTTTGTTTTTTCCATATTTTACTCGCTTTCTAGTATTTCTACTTAATTTTCTATTGTTAAAATTAAGAAAAAATGATATACTACTTTTATAAAGATTTCGTAAGTCTTGATATTGATAAAAATAAAAATTGTAAAATAATCTATTCAACTTATATAAAAAATGGAGAAAATTATTCTATACCATTATTATTGCCTAAAACTGTATTGACTACTGGAGAATATTTAGAAATAATGGATAGATTATAGAAAGAGGTAAAATTATGACTATTTTAGAATTTATATTAAATAACAATGATTATTTAGAGGATTTAATTACAAGAAGTACATATCATTCAAATGCTATTGAAGGAAGTACATTAACTTATGCTGAAACTTATGCTATTCTTTATAACGACAATAGCTTTAAAATTGAAGGAAAAGAGCCAAGAGAAATATATGAGGCTATTAACCATAAAAAAGCCTTAGAATTGGTTTTCAAGAATTTACAAAATGATGATGGATTTGATGAAAGATTTATTAAGAAATTAAATGAAACTATAATTAGAGATATTAAAGACACAGAAGGATATAGAACTGTTCAAGTATTTATTAGAGGTAGTGAGCATATTCCACCAGCTCCTGAAAAGATACCTAATTTAATGACTTATTTTGTTTATAATTACAACCATGATGAAGAAGATATTTTTACTAAAATTGCAAGATATCATATTGAATTTGAAAAAATCCATCCCTTTGAAGATGGAAATGGTAGAACTGGTAGACTATTATTAAATTATGAATTGTTAAAAAATAATATCACACCCGTTGTAATTAGCAAGGAAGATAGAGTAAAGTATTTTGAATTTTTAAAAAATAATGATAGTACAGGTCTAGCTGAATGGTTAAAAGAATTATCTACAGAAGAAAAAGAAAGAATTGAGAAGTTTGGGTATACAGAATAGAGGGATAAATATATGGCAAAAAGTAAGATTATCAAAGAATTAGCAAACAAAGAAGTTTCATTAGAAGTTGCTTTTAATAGATTGTTAATCATTGCATCGGATTTAAATAATGATGATTTAGTAAATTGGGCAACAAATGAACTAAATGGATACTCTAAAGATTCAAAAATTCCTAAATACAGGGAAGGAAAAATGGGGCATATTGTTTATTCAGGAATAAACGGACGTATGCAAGTGAACAATCAGCCGTTACCATTATCAATATTTGACAAAGAGCTTTTAGATTATATAAGGATAAATTATTTTGATCAAGATATAGCAACTATTGAACAATTTGCCTTTGGTGATAATGGCAACATAGGTTTAGATTTAACGGATTTGGCAGGGAGTGTGTATAAAAAAACATCTATACAGTGTATTAAAATTTCTATGCAATTTCCAAAAGAAATCTTTATAGGGTTACTAAGTACTATACGAACAAAATTATTAAAAGTTTTTATAGAATTAGATAAGGAATTTGGATGTTTAGATGATTTGGACATTGACACTAATGTGAAAAATTTAAAAGAAATTAATAATAAATTAAACATAATAATTTTTGAAGATAATTCTGTTACTATAGGAGATGAAAATAAACTAAAAAACAATTTATTTCAAAAACTAGGAGGAAAGAAGTAATGGGAATAAAAATTGGAGATAATAACAAAATAAAAAACACTAATTTTATAGAAAATGCAGATATAAAAGTGGAAGGCAAAGAAAAGAAGACAGATGGATTTTGGAAACAAGTACTTGTTAATATAACATCAAATATTTTGTGGAAAATATTAGGAATTATATTTTCTGTTGCAGTATTATTTGGAATTGCAATGTTAATAAATAATCATTAAAAATTTCTACTGCATTCAAATCACATTCAAAAATAGTCGAAGTGCTTGAAAATAGCAAAAGTTACATGCTATTTTCCTGTCACCTCGACCATATTTATAGCTGTTTTCAAGAAAATTCGAAAGAACTTGAAAGCAGTTTTTATTATATAAAGATACTAT
>CAKPAX010000005.1 GCA_934133175.1 uncultured Clostridia bacterium
AAAGGAACAAGAATGAAATCAAAAAATTCAAAATTAGTACAAAAAATATATGGAAAAGAAATAGTAAAAAGAGCAGTAGAAAATGCTAAAAAAGCAGGAATAGAAGACATAGTTGCAGTTGTTGGATACATGAAAGAACAAGTACAGGAAGTTCTTGGGGAAGATGTAAAATATGTAGAACAAAAAGAAATGCTAGGAACAGGTCATGCAGTAATGCAAGCAACTAAATATCTAGAAGGAAAAAAAGGAAAAGTATTAGTACTAAATGGAGATGTTCCAATATTAAGACCAGAAACAATTAATAGACTTTTAAAAAAATCTATTGATAATAATGAATATGCAACAGTATTAACAGCAATATATGATGATCCCAAAGGATATGGAAGAATAATTCGTGATGAAGGTGGAAATATTAAAGCAATAGTAGAAGAAAAAGATGCAACAGATGAACAAAGAGAAATTCAAGAAATAAATGGTGGTATATATTGTTTTGATATAGAAATGTTACTAGAAGCACTAAAAGAAATAAGACCAAATAACTCACAAGGAGAATATTACTTAACAGATGTAATAAAAATTATAGGAGATAAAGGTTTAAGAACAGGAGCATTTATAGTAAAAGATAACACAGAAATATTAGGTGTAAATGATAGAATGCAATTACAAATGCTTACAAAAATTCTTCAACATCGTATAAATACAGAACATATGAACAATGGTGTAACAATAGAGGATATTAATAGTACATATATATATGATGATGTTAAAATTGGAATGGACACAGTTATTCATCCAAATACAACTATAAAATCAGATGTACAAATTGGAGAAGATTGTGAGATAGGACCTAACTCATATATAAGAGAAGGATGTAGATTAGCGAGTAAAGTAAAAATAGGAAGTTTTGTTGAAATTAAAAAAGCAATTATAGGTGAAGGAACAAAAGTACCTCATTTATCATATATGGGAGATTGCCAAATAGGAGCACATACAAATATAGGATGTGGAACTATAACATGTAATTATGATGGATTAAATAAAAGTAAAACAATTATAGGAGAAAATTGTTTTATTGGTTCAAATTCAAATTTTGTGGCGCCTGTTACATTAGGAGATAATGTTTTTGTAGGAGCAGGATCTACAATAACAGAAGATGTTCCAGAAAATAGTTTAGCAATTGCAAGAGAAAGACAAACAAATAAAAAAGATTGGAATAAAAAATAGAAAATAAAAAATGGAGTTTTAGTTTAAATAAATTTTAAACTAAAACTTCATTTTACTGTTTTAATCATCTCTAAAAACTACATATTTTGATTTCCAGGGATGAAGTAATCAATTACGCCATAAATTAAAGCACCTATTATTGCGGCCATCCAAGAAATAGTATAACCTGCTACAAAAAATTGAGTTACATATAATACAACAGCTGCTAATGCAAATCCAACAAATCCTTTACCAAAAGGAGTTGCATGTAATCCTGTGAATTTGATTATTAAATAATCAATTACTGTAAGCACTACAGCTGCAATAGCTAAAGCCCAAAAATTATTTATTGTAAATCCAGGTGTAAAGAATGCAGTAATTGCCAAGACTATAGCTGCACCCACTAATCTACCAACTATTTGCCATACTGTGGAAGTACCACTAGTACTATTACTTTGAGTATTTGACATATCTTAAACCTCCTTAAAAGTTTTAAAAATTTAATGCATATAAAATAAGGTTATAAAATTATTATTAACAAATTAATTTTATTTATTCAAATAATGAATAAATATCTTTTTATTGTAAAAAATAAATTTAAAATAATTTAAGTAAAAGGAGAAAGATATGCTTATAACTTTTTTTAGATCAATTGTTTTATACATAATAGTATTAGTTGTAATGAGATTAATGGGAAAGAGAGAAATAGGACAACTTCAACCATTTGAGCTTGCAATTGCAATAATGATTGCAGATTTAGCGTCAATTCCAATGACAGAAATAGGAATACCAATAAGTAATGGTATAGTTCCAATATTAGGTTTATTATTAATGCATTTAATAATTTCTGTAATAAATTTAAAAAGTGTTAAAGCAAGAGAAATTATTTGCGGTAAACCAAGTATTTTAATATATAGAGGAAGAATAGACGAAAAAGTATTAAGAAAAGAAAGATTTACAGTAAATGAATTACAAGAAAGACTAAGAGCAAGTAATGTAGTAAATATATCAGATGTAGAATATGCAATATTAGAAACGAGTGGACAAGTTACTGTAATACAAAAACCAAATAAAAGAAATACAATACCAGAAGATTTTAATATAATGCCAGAATATGAAGGAATACCATATGATTTAGTAGTTGATGGCAAAATAATGGAAGACAATTTACAAAAACTTGGAAAAGATTACAATTGGCTAAAGAAAGAAGTAAATAAATTTAAAATAAATCCACAAGATGCGTTACTAGTGACGATAGATGGTAGAGGTCAAATATTTTGCCAAGAAAAAGGAGGGAAAAATGCTTAAAGAAATGGCTGTTTGTATAGTAATTCTTATATCAATTTTTACTTTTGATTTTAAAACTCAAGAATATACAGAAAAAACAATAGAAGATACAACTAGTAAACTAGAAACATTAAGAGAAGAGTTAACCAAAGAAGATAAAGACAATGAAAAATTGCTTAAAGATATGGAAAAAATATATAATGAATGGCTTGGATATCATGAAAAATTAGCATATTTTATAGAACATGATGAATTAGAAAAAGCAGAGACAGATATGGTAGCATTAAAAGGAAGCGTAAATGTAAAAGAATATGAAATGGCAGTTAGTGAATTAGATAAGTCTGTATATGTGTTACAACATATAGAAGATAAATATAAATTTGAATTGGTTAATATATTTTAAAAAAGTGGACATAATAAATGTCCACTTTAATTCATATCATCCATATTATAAAAACCTGATTCTTTATTTGAAATGAATTTAGCAGCTTTTATAGCACCTTCTGCAAAAACATTTCTAGAATAAGATGTATGTTTTATTTCAAAAGTTTCATATTCTCCAAAAAATTGAACTGTATGTTCACCAACGATATTTCCACCTCTTATAGAAGACATACCGATTTCTTTTTTATCTCTTTTTTCTCTTTTATCATGTCTATTATATTCACAATGATATGTATTTCCTAAACTAGAATTAATTGCATCTGCAAGCATTTGAGCAGTACCACTAGGACTATCAATTTTTCTATTATGATGAACTTCTGTAATTTCGATATCTGTACCTTTTAAAAGAGGAGCAAGTTCCATTACAATTCTTTTCATAATATTAATATCATAAGACATATTTGCAGATTTAAAAATAGGAAAATCTTTTGAATATTCTTTAATTAAATTTTCTTGTTCTTCTGTAAAACCAGTTGTTGCAATTACAACAGGTACTTTATTTTTTTTAGCATATTCAAGAATGTTAAAAGTTGCAACAGGAATAGAAAAATCAATAATAACATCAGGTTTTTCTGTAATTTCATCTATATTAGTATATACAGGAAATGCAAATTCTCCAGTATTTTCTTTATCAAAACCACATTTTAATAAAAGATCTTCATCATTTTCTACTAAATCACAAACAACTTGTCCCATTTTACCATTACAACCATTTACTAATACTTCTAACATAAATACATACCTCCAATATAATAGAAGAGGGAGTAAAAGTCTCGCCTCTTAAATTTAATGAAAAAAATTACTTTAATAAAATTAAAATCTTATAAATAATAAACATAAGAAAACATATGCATATCTGAAAACGGTTTTTTTACTACAAATTTGTGCAAATGAATTAAAAGTTTCTGATAATGCACAATGTTTATCAACAAAAGTAATAACAAAACCTTCAAGATATTTTGGTGGAATTATTGTAACAGGCCACATATGTTTTAAAATAATGTCTTTTTCTTTATTATTTAACTCAAAAAGTTTTAAAGAATTTTCTAAAGCTGTTCGTGGATGAGTAAATGCATGTAGACCTTTTCTTCCATCAACTTTTTTTCTCCAATCATATAAAAATAAGTCATGGAGCATACCAGCTCTTGAAACTGATTTATAATCTAAATGTAGTTTTTTACATATTAGATAGCTATAATATGAAACACATAAACAATGTTCAAAACAAGAAACATTATAGTGTTGTCTAAAATCTTTCATTTTTTGAACAGTTTCATTATTTATAATATCATCTATAATAGAGATAAACTCTTTATCTTCATATATTTTAGTTATTTCGTTTTCCATTTATTAAAAACCTCTTTATATATCTTATGTGATAAATTCTAATTTGATTATAGCATATTGTTTTTTAGTAAGCAATACTAAAATTTAAGTAGTTATTAAAGGTTGTCAATGGGGACGTAGTTTTTTGACAACTAAAAAACATAATATAGTGAAAACTAAAAAGACAGAATAAGAAAAAACAGGATTAAGTCCTGCTTTTTCTATACTAAATTTATTTAGTTTAGTTTATTAATTTCTTCTTTCAATTTTTCTTTACCTTTTTCAGACATAGGAACTAAAGGAAGTCTTGGAATTCCAAAATTATAACCTATTATATTTAATGCTTCTTTAACAGGAATAGGGTTTACTTCAGAAAATAGAGCTTTTATTAATGGAATTGACCTTAATTGTAATTCTTTAGCTTCATTTATTTTCCCTTGTAAAAATAGTTCAACCATATCATGTGTTAGTTTGGGCTTAATATTAGATAAAACAGAAATAACACCTTTTCCACCTAAAGATAAAACAGGTAGTATTTGGTCATCATTTCCAGAATATATAGTAAGGTTGTTACCGCAAAGATTAGCAATTTCGGCAACTTGTGAAAGATTTCCACTTGCTTCTTTAATTGCTACAATATTTTCAATTTTAGAAAGTTCTAAACAAGTTGTAGGTAATATGTTTAAACCTGTTCTACTAGGTACATTATAAACAATTATTGGCAAAGATACTTCTTGTGCAATTGCTTTATAGTGTTCTATAAGTCCAGTTTGAGTAGTTTTGTTGTAGTAAGGAGTAACAACAAGTAATCCATCTACTCCAAGTTCTTCTGCTATTTTTGACATTTTAATTGCAGAAGATGTGTTGTTACCTCCAGTTCCAGCAATTATAGGAACTCTATCATTAGATGTTTCAACAGCACATTTTATAGTTGCTATTTTTTCATCTTCAGTCATAGTAGATGCTTCACCAGTAGTTCCACATACTATAATTGCATCGACTCCTTCTTTAATTTGAAATTCAACTAATTTTTTGAATTCTTCTAAATTAACGCCATTTTCTGTAAATGGTGTTGCAATAGCTGTTCCACAGCCAGTAAATAAAATTTTTTTCATAAAATAATCACTCCTTAAAGAGTTTATAATAACAATATAAAATATAGTTATATTTTATATGTTATTCATTATATTCTAAAAAAATGAAAAAATAAATATTTATTTGAAAATATTATATAATTTAAAATTAAAATATGAAAAAGTAAAATAAATTAGTATATATAAAATTATTTGCAAATAAGTTTTGCTATTAAAAATAACAAATAATAGTATATAAGTTATAAACATTAATAATAAAGGTTTTACAATAAAATTATCAATATCAAATTTAAAATCTGTACATTTTTTTAATTGTATAAAGCTAATAGAAAAATTAAGCAAAATACTAAAAAATGTTATTAAAATATAACCTTTAATTCCTAAAATAGGGAGTAAAATAAATATTCCTAAAATACTTGTAAATAAATCTATAATATTACATTTCATTACACCAACCTGTTTGTCTAATCCTTTTAAAATGTTATCAATTACATTGTCTAAGTACATTGGGATAATTAAAGGTGAGAGTATCATTAAATAAAAACCAATTCCTTCTTTTTTAAAAATAATATTACTTATTTCATTACCATAAAAAAGGAAAAGTCCCATAATTCCAATAGAAAATATAAATGTTAGTTTAAATACTTTAGAAATTACAACATTTATTGAATTATAAGATCTTTGATCATTGTAATAAGAAAACTCTGGTAAAAGAAGTGTACTAAAAGATGATATTATTACACTTGGAAACATTAACACTGGTAATGCCATACCACTTATTAAACCATATTGAGATAGAGAAGTTTCATAACTTAACCCACTTTTTTCTAATCGTATAGGAATTAATGCTTGTTTTAAAGTGGATAATATTGATTTTATATAAGAAGTTATAGATATTGGAATTGAGATTTTTAATATTGATTTTAAATAGTTTTCTTTTGTTCTAGTAAAATAGTATTTTTTTTCTTCATATATGTACAAAATTACACACAAAATGCATGAACATATTTCACAAATCGTTTCACCCAAAACTAAAGCCAAACATATATTGTTTACATCACTTGAAAATAGTAAAGATAATATGTATACTGTTGAAAGTATTTTAATAATTTGTTCAAAAATTTTTGTAGATACATTTTTAATGTTTTTTCTTATAGCACAAAAATAGCCATTAATAGAAGAGGAAACAGATATAAATGGCAAACTTATTGCAACAATATAGAGTAATTTAAAAGAAATTTTATTATGTAAAAATAAATTTGAAATATATGGGGCTAATCCTATTAATATAATACAAGATAATGTTCCAAAAAATAAGCTGTAACATATGCATCTTTTCATAACTTCTTTAGTGGAAGAATTATAATTTTCTGATTTTGCCTTAACAATTAATCTTGTTGTTGCAATGTTTATTCCAGAAGTTGCTAGTGTTATAAAAAACATATAAATAGCCATTACAATATTAAAAATACCTAATGTCTCACTTCCAATTTTGTTTGATATGTATATCATAAAATAAAAACCAACAGATTGCATTATTAATGAACTTAATGTAATAACAATTCCATTCATGATAACCATTTTAAATTTTCGCATTATATCACCTATATAAGTATATTGGAAATATTTAAAGTAATGATATAAATTTAAAGATAAAAAAGATGAATGGTAAAAGAGTTTAATACAAATTAAAGCAGGAATATTTCCTGCTTTAATTTGTATTATAGGAAAGTTCTCCGAACTTCCTATAATATAAATATATTGCACAGAAATTTGCTTTGCAAATTTCACGCACGAACAAAGACGCGGACTTCAAAATGTTTTAATAAGTACAAAAGTTATTAATGTCCGCTTTTGTTCTAGTAATTTTTCTACAATTTGAATAGCATTACTTGCAGCACCTTT
Organism: uncultured Clostridia bacterium; assembly: GCA_934133175.1. Classification (GTDB taxonomy): domain Bacteria; phylum Bacillota; class Clostridia; order TANB77; family CAG-508; genus CAG-269. The sequence goes on from CAKPAX010000005.1 coordinate 7,260, forward strand.
TCTAATATTATCAGCCACTACCCATAGATTCAAACCATTTTCAATACTATAATCTCTTCTAATTCTTCCAACAAAAACTTCATCATGACCAGTTGCATTAGTTGCAAGTGGATATATATCATTTTTTACATCATCAACTACAACAATACCAGGGGAATTTTTTAATAGATTTATTACATCATTAATATCAAAACTTTTTTCGAATTCTATGTTAATAGATTCGCTATGTGAATTAATAACAGGAACTCTAACTGTTGTCGCAGTTATTTTTAAGTCGGGTTTTCCTAAAATTTTTCTAGTCTCATTTATCATTTTATGTTCTTCTTTTGTGTATCCATCATCTAAAAATACATCTATATGTGGTAAACAATTATTATAAATAGGATGAGAAAACTTTTGAGGAGGTAATCCTTTTTGACCATTTTCTAAATCCTCAATTCCATATCTTCCAGCACCAGAAACAGCCTGATAAGTAGAATAAACTATTCTTTTTATATTATATTTATCATCAAGAGGTTTTAAGGGAACAACAGCTTGAATTGTAGAACAATTTGGATTTGCTATAATTCCATGATTTTCGTAAATTTTTTCTGGGTTAACCTCAGGTACTACTAGGGGAACATTTTCATCCATTCTAAAAGCACTACTATTATCTACCACAATGCATCCTTTTGAAGCTGCAATAGGTGAATATTTTTTAGATGTATCTCCACCAGCAGAAAATATTGCAAAATCAAATCCTTCATCAAAAGATGATTCAGTTAATTCTTTTGTTATATATTCTTTTCCTAAAAAATTAATCTTTGTTCCAGCTGATTTTTTAGAACAAAATAGAGTATACTCGAAATTAGGAAAGTTTTTTTCTTCTAAAACTTTTAATGCAGTTCTACCAACCAATCCAGTGGCACCAACAATTGCTAATTTATATGTTTTACTCATAAGAACACCTCTTTAAAATTTTTCTATATTATATTCTATATATGTGAAAAATGTCTATAAGTTGATAAAAAATAAAATAAATAAATTTCTTTAAAAGTAATTCTTTAAAATTTCTTACGGAAATAACGAGAAAAAAGAAGAAAAATTTGTTAAAAAAGTTGCAAAAAAATTTTAATGATAGTATAATATAAAAGGTGGCAAAATAACATATAAAAAGAAAAGGTTATTTTATAAAAAAGAGAGGTAAAAAAATGGAATATTTATATATACTAAGAGAAGCTTTAGTATGGACTGTAACAATATTTTGGTTATATCAATTAATGGTTAGCTTATGCTCATTAGTTAAATTAAAAGACAAACCACTATTAGTAAATAAAGATCACAGATTTATGGCTATAATACCAGCACATAATGAAGAAGCTGTTGTAGCAAATTTAGTAGAAAGTTTAAAAAATCAAACATATAATAAAGATTTATATGACATATATGTAATAGCAGATAACTGTACAGATAATACTGCAAAAGTTGCAAAAGAAGCAGGGGCAATAGTATATGAAAGATTTGATACAGTTAATAAAACAAAAGGTTATGCTTTAAATTGGTTTTTAGCACAAAAAATTAAAGAAGATGCTCCATATGATGCATTCTTTATATTTGATGCAGACAATATAGTAGATAAAAACTTTATAAAAAATATGAATAAAAAATTATGCCAAGGTGAAGACGTAGTTCAAGGATATAGAGATATAAAAAATCCAACAGATAGTTGGGTAACAGCAGGATATGCATTATTCTACTGGACAATGCATAGATTTTATCATTTAGCAAGATATAATTTAGGATTATCACCATTATTAAATGGAACAGGATTTATGGTAAGATTTGATGTTGTAAAACCAAATGGATGGGATACAGAAACATTAACAGAAGATATAGAATTTTCTTTAAAAAGAATAATAAAAGGTAAAAAACTAGGTTGGGCAACAGATGCAATAGTATATGATGAACAACCAGTAGGATTTAAACAATCTTGGTCACAAAGAAGTAGATGGACAGTTGGACACATTCAATGTATTGGTCGTTACACAAAGGATTTAGCATTAGCAGTTAAAGAACATAAAACTTTAATGAACTTTGATGGACTTTTATATATTGTAGGAAGTATTCCAATGTTTATAATTTCACTTTTATTAGTTGCAACAAACTTCTTTATGTATGCTGGAGATGCAATGACAGGGTCAGAATTAATATATAATATATTAATGTATTTAATACCAACATTTTTAGCACCAGTTGCAACTGCTGTATTAATAATGTTGTTAGATAAAAGACCTATTAAACCAATGCTTAAAGGATTACTTTGTTATCCAATGTTTATAGGTTCATGGTTATTAATAAACTTCAAATGCTTATTTAAAAGAGAAACAACATGGGAGAAAATTAACCATGTTAGAAGTATAAAAATAGCAGAAGTTAATGATGTAGTAGAAAAATAATAATAGAAAACAATGTACAATTAGAGTGTGCATTGTTTTTTTTATTAAAAATAGTTATTATATTAATTTGCATAAATAAAAAACTTGATATATAATATTAAAGAAATTTATTATAGGAGAAAGATATGCTATTAGATACATTGAATACAAAAAAGATAAAAGTATATGCGTTTGTAGGTCCATCAGGGACTGGAAAAAGTTATAGAGCACAAATGGTTGCAAGTGAAAAAGGTGTTAATTTTATAATAGATGATGGTTTATTAATAAAAGATAATGAAGTTATAGCTGGAGAGTCTGCAAAAAAAGCGGCAACAAAAATAGAAACAGTAAAACATGCGTTGTTTTTAAATGAAAAAGAACAAGAAGAAATGCATAAAGCATTTAGAAAATATAAGCCAAGCAGTATTTTAATTTTAGGTACATCAGATGGAATGGTAGAAAAAATCGCAAAAAATTTAGGATTACCAAATGTTTCCGAAACTGTTTATATAAGTGATGTTGCAACAGAACAAGAAATGCAAACAGCACGAAGAATTAGAGTTACAGAAGGAAAACACGTTATACCAGTTCCAACATTTGAAATAAAAAAAGATTTTTCAGGATATTTATTAGATCCATTACAAATATTTAAGTCAAAGGGAAAAGGAGAAAAACCATATATATCAGAAAAATCAATAATAAGACCAACATTCAGTTACTTAGGAAATTTTACAATTTCTGATATAGTATTTAGACAAATCGCAGAAGTTTTAGCATCAAAAGAACCTGCAATATATAAAGTCTTGAAAACAAGAGTAGATAAATCTGTAGAAGGACCAATTATTTATATGGAAGTAATGGTTACATATGGATATAATGTTATAGATGCTTTAAAACAATTTAAAAATGAGGCAAAAAGAGAAATAGAAAATTTAACAGCAATGAATGTTGTTTCATTAGAAGTTGTAGCAAAAAGTGTTTATATACCAGAAGAAAATAAGGAGGAATTATAATGTCATTTGTAGTAGCAATAGATGGACCATCAGGAAGTGGAAAAGGAACAGTAACAAAGTTAGTAGGAGAAAAATTAAAATTAATTAATATAGATACAGGTGCAACATTTAGATGTGTTGCGTTAGATATGTTAAATAAAAATATAGAATTAAGTGAAGAAGATAAAATTATTGAATTATTAAATAATATAAAAATAGAATTAATAAAAGAAAATGGAGAACAAAAAGTATTTTTAAATGGTGAAGATGTAACTTTAGAAATAAGAACAAAAAGAGTTACAGATTTTGTATCTCCTGTTTCAAGATTACCAATAGTTAGACAAAATTTATTAAACTTACAAAGAAAAATGGCAGAAGGTAAAGATGTGATAATGGAAGGTAGAGATATTGGAACAACTGTATTTCCTAATGCAAATGTAAAAATATATTTAGATGCAAGTGCAGAAGAAAGAGCTAGAAGAAGAACAAAGCAAAACGAAGAAAATAATTTGCCATCAGATTATGAAGAAATATTAAAAAGTATAAAATCAAGAGATGAACAAGATAGAACAAGAGAAATATCTCCATTAAAACAAGCTGAGGATGCTGTTTATATTGATTCAAGTGATATGACAATAGAAGAAGTTGTTAATAAAATTATAGAAATAATAGAAAAAAATAGATAATAAAATTAAATAAGAGGTAAATATGAAAGATTTTTTTAGAAATATATTGAAGGCAATAGTAAAAGGTGCTATATATGCATATTGTAAAATAGTATATAGAATGAAAATTATAGGTAAAGAAAACATACCAAAGGAAGGACCACTTATAATTTGTGGAAATCATAGAAGTTTTTTGGATCCACCATTAATAGAAGTAACATGTGGAAGAGATGCTAGATTTTTAGCAAAAGAAGAATTAACCAAAAGCAAATTTCTTGCGTTTTTAGGTTTTGTATTTGATGTTATATTAGTAAGAAGAGATTCTAAAGAAGTAAAAGCATTAAAAGATTCGTTACAAACATTAAAAGACGGAAAATGTTTAGCACTTTTTCCAGAAGGAACAAGAAATGGATTAGCAAAGGGAGAAAAAGTGAAAGATGGAGCTGCATTTTTTGCTGTTAGAACAGGAGTTAAAGTACTTCCAGTAGGAATAAGTGGAGGAGAAAAACCATTTAAAAAAGTATATATAAAATATGGTAAAACATTAGATTTTAGTGAATATAAAAATTCAAAAGATAAAGAAACTTTAGATAAAATTACAGAAGAGATTATGAGTAGTATATTAAGTTTGACAAAATAGTAAAAAAGGTGTATAATTTTAATGTTTTAAAGGGCTAGACGTTTTTCAATATGAAAAGCGTCTTGATTAATGATAAGTAGGTGAAAATATGGAAGAAAATTTTGAAGAATTATTTAATAATTCTGTAAAAGATGTTAAATTAGGAAAAATTGTCACAGGAAAAGTAATAGATATAACAAGTAAAAATGAGATAATAGTTGATTTAGGATATAAGGCAGACGGAATAATACCTTACCAAGAATATTCTTTTGAAGAAGGTAAAGATCCTAGAGATGAATTTAAAATAGGGGATGAAATTACTGCTGATGTTTTAAAAATGAATGATGGTCTAGGAAATGTTTTATTATCATATAAAAAGATAAAATCAAGATTAGCAAGAGAAGAATTAGAAAAGAAAATAGATAACAAAGAAATTTTTAAAGAAAAAGTTATAGAAGTTAATAATAATGGACTTATAACAGACTATAAAGGAATTAGAATATTTATTCCAATGTCATTATCAGGAATTTCTAAAAATGAAGACATAAATGAATATAAAGGAAAAGAAGTTGAATTTTTAATAATTGAATATGATTTAAAAAATAGAAAAGTTATAGGTTCAATAAAAGAAATTAAAGATCAAGAAAAGAAAAAAGTAGAAAATGAATTTTGGCAAAGTGTGGAACTTGGAAAAGAATATAAAGGAACAGTTAAAAGCATAAGCTCTTATGGAGCATTTGTTGAAATTGAAAATGGAATTCAAGGTTTACTTCATGTTTCTGAACTTTCTTGGGAAAGAAATGCAGATGTTCATGATATTTTAAAAGAAGGACAAAAAATACAAGTAACAATAAAAGAATTAGATAGAGAAAATAAAAGAATAAAATTATCTTCTAACTTAAAGGGAGAAGATCCATGGGAGATTGTAAAAGAAAAATATAATATTAATGATATTGTTGAAGTAAAAGTTGTTAAATTTATGCAATTTGGAGCTTTTGCAGAACTAGAACCAGGAATTGAAGGATTAATTCACATATCACAAATATCAGAAGAAAGAATAGCTAAACCAGAAGATAAATTACATATTGGACAAATATTAAATGCTAAAATAATAGATATTGATACAGAAAATAAAAAAATAGGGTTATCTATTAAAGAATTAGAAGGAACAAGCTATGATCCAGAATACGCTGAAGAAATAGCAAAATCAAATAAATAAAGGAGTAATAAAAATGAATAACAAAAATATTAGAAATATAGCAATAATTGCACACGTTGACCACGGAAAAACAACTTTAGTTGATGCCATGTTAAGACAAAGTCATATATTTAGAGAAAATGAACAAGTACAAGAAAGAGTTATGGACTCAAATGATCAAGAAAAAGAAAGAGGAATAACAATACTTTCTAAAAATACTTCAGTAATGCATGGAGATGTAAAAATAAATATAGTTGATACTCCAGGACATGCTGATTTTGGTGGAGAAGTAGAAAGAGTTTTAAAAACAGTTGATGGTGTTTTACTATTAGTTGATGCTTTTGAAGGTGCAATGCCTCAAACAAGAGAAGTTTTAAAAAAATCTTTAGCACTTAATTTAAAACCAATAGTTGTAATAAACAAAATAGACAGACCAGGAGCTGAACCATTAAAAGTTGTTGATCAAATAATAGAATTATTTATAGAATTAGATGCATCAGATGACCAATTAGATTTTCCAGTTGTATTTGCATCAGCAAAAAACGGAATTGCAAAAATGGATTTGGCAGATGAAACAACAGATTTAAGTTGTTTATTTGATACAATTATAAATACAATAAAAGCACCAGATTGTGATGAAGATGGACCAGCACAAATGTTAGTTTCAAATATCGATTATGATGATTACGTTGGAAGAATAGCAGTTGGTAGAGTAGAACGTGGTGTTATGAAAGTTGGAATGCCTGTTTCAATATGTGGTAAAGACGATCAAATTACACAAGGAAGAATAGCAAAAGTTTATACACATGTTGGATTAAATAAAGTAGAAGTAGAAGAAGGAAAAGCAGGAGATATAATTGAGATTGCAGGTTTAGCAGGTATAAATATTGGTGATACAATATGTGATTTTAATAATCCAGAAAAAATACCATTTGTAGATATAGATGAACCAACAGTTTCTATGACATTTAGTGTAAATAATGGACCATTTGCTGGAAAAGAAGGACAATTTATAACATCAAGACATATAAGAGATAGATTATTTAAAGAATTAGAAAGAAATGTAAGTTTAAGAGTAAAAGAAACAGAATCACCAGATTCTTTTGAAGTATCAGGAAGAGGAGAATTACATTTATCAGTTCTTATAGAAACAATGAGAAGAGAAGGATTTGAACTTTTAGTATCTCGTCCAAAAGTTATATATAAAGAAATTGATGGTGTAAAATGTGAACCAATCGAAAGACTAGTTGTAAATGTTCCTGATGATTGTGTTGGAAATGTTATTGAAAAATTAGGAAAAAGAAAAGCTGAAATGGTAAATATGGAACCAGCTGAAGCTGGACATACAAAAATAGAATTTAAAATACCAGCTAGAGGATTAATTGGATATAGAACAGAATTCTTAACAGATACAAAAGGTGAAGGTGTTATGAACCATATATTTGATTCATATGAACCATTTAAAGGAGAAGTTGTTGCTCGTGTTAGAGGAACAATAGTAGCATTTGAAGCTGGAAAATCTGTAACATATGGATTATACAATGCACAAGATAAAGGTGACTTATTCATAGGACCTGGTGTAGATGTATATGAAGGTATGATAGTTGGTCTAAACTCAAGAGGAGAAGATTTATCTATAAATGTATGTAAAGAAAAACATTTAACAAATACAAGAGCATCTGGATCAGATGAAGCATTAAGATTAGTTCCACCTATCCAAATGTCATTAGAAAAAGCTATAGAATTTATTCAAGATGATGAACTAGTTGAAGTAACTCCAAAATCAATAAGATTAAGAAAGAAAATATTAGACAGTAAAGAAAGAGAAAGAGTTGCAAGAAGTATGAATAAACAATAAAAATAAAGGGTGGCTTTTAGTCACCTTTTTATTGTATGTGAGGTATATATGAATAAAGAAGAATTAAATAAAATAAAACAAAAAGCATTAGAAGAACATATTCCTATAATTATGGATGATACATTAGAAGTTATAGCAAAATATTTAACTAAAATTAAACCTGAAAAAATTTTAGAAATAGGTACAGCTGTTGGATATTCTGCAATGTGTTTTTCAGAATATTTATCAGAAAGTGGAAAAATTGATACAATAGAAAGAGATACAGACAGAATTATAGAGGCAAAAGAAAATATAAAAAAGGTTGGAGTAGAAGAAAAAATAAATATCTATGAAGGTGATGCAGTAGAAATATTACCAACTTTAGATGATAAATATGATGTTGTATTTATAGATGCTGCAAAAGGAAAATATCCGTTTTTCTTAAAAGAATCAATTAGAATGATAAAACAAAATGGAATTATATTTGCTGATAATATTTTGTATAAAGGATATGTAATGAGTGATTATAACAAGCATAAACAACGTACAGCTGTGAGAAATTTAAGAGAATATATAAAAGAAGTAACAGAAAATCCTAATATAGAAACAGAAATATTAGAAGTAGGAGATGGATTAGCAATAAGTATAGTTAAATAAATTGTTACAAAAACATTATAATATAAAAATATAAAAAGAAACAAGTGCAAAAAATAATTTGCACTTGCTCTTTTTTGTGTACCGAAAAATTACTAGTATGTTTTTTGTCGCTGAAGAACCAATAATGCATTTTCTATACCCACCATATCATAAACAATTCCATCCTGTGTAATTGTATATCCTGGAATATGAATTTTGGTCTTATCAATATCAAGTTTTTCATATTCGCGCTGTTTATAGTCTTCATGTCTTGCTTCACCAGATTCTGCATGTGTATGCATAGAGAATGTTCGAATCTGAATTTCGAAACAAAGACCAGATGCGAGTCTAAAAACAGCATGAAGAGATTGATATCCATTTTCTTTTGGTTTTAGGATATAATCTTTTACACCAACCTGAAATTCCTTTGGAATACCAGACATTTTTGGAATATAAAGTTTATGAATTGCGTTGTCAAAGCCTTTTGTTTCCTCAACAGGATTAGCTTCACATAACATGAAACCGTTAGCAATACCATATTCTATGATTTTTGTCATAATTGCATAGCATTGCTCAACAGCCTTTTTCTGGCTCTGATTATCAAAAATTATAAGCCTAAAAGCTAATAAGTCTCTAAGAGTATCTAATGACTTATTGTTTTTTATTTGCTTAATAATCTTCTTTTCAGTGCTTAGAAGAGACTTACGTCTACCTTCAAGATGAAATCTGGTTTCGGGAAACTCTTTATCAATTAATCTATAGATACTGTTAAAGTGTCTCCGCAAAGTAGCAAGAAACTTTTTATCCATAACAACATTCTTATATTGATTGATAAAAGTTGCATGTTGCATATCAAGCAAATCTCCTGTTTTTCTCAAAGCATCTTCATAGAGACTTAAGACTTCAGGTACACTATGTCCTTTATAAAGGGCATCTGTTAATGTAGGTTTCTTTTCTTCACTCATTTTTTTTCTCCTTTTGTCTAATAATAAAAAAACCTTAACTACATGTTACATAATATAATTATACCATTTTTTTGTAAAATGGTCAATTTTTTGTATATAATGGAATAAGTTTATGTCATAAGAAAAAATTTTATAAAAAAATAAACCTCTTAGAGGCTTATAACAAATATCTAATAGTTGAAAATGCAGTATCAATTAAATAAATAGATGTTAATAAATATATTATAAAAACTTGAACGTAATAAGGAATATATTTTAAGATTTTATTTGTATATTTTTCAATGAAAGGATTAATATGGTTTACAAATAAAATAGCAAAAATTCCCCACACAAAAGAATAGAATATACTAATTCTACCATTCAAATTAAAAAAGTCATTTGTATAATCCCACCATTTTGTTGCAAATAAAGCATCTAGTGCAAAACCTGCTACATATTCAAAAGTAGAAAATACTATAATTGAATAAATAAAAAGCTTAAAAGAATTATTCTTATATTTATCCATAAAAACTAAAAGTATTACAGCTCCATATCCATATATTGGACAAAATGGTCCATACAGAAATCCTCGTTTTACAAAGTATCCAAAATTATATATAGCATAACAAGTTTCTAAAACCCAACCTATAGTTCCATAAATTATAAATAGCAATAATAAATAGCTAAATGTATTAAGCTTTTTCTTGTTGTTGGTTATTACAAGTTCTTTCATAACATCCCCCAAATTATTGTAATTAAGTTAATACTATCAAAAAAAATCTAAAAAGTAAATAATAATTGTAAATAATATAAATTTATGCTATTATTAATAATATAGTTAAATTAATTATAGGATGGAGAGTAAAAATGAAAGAAGTAGAATTATTAGCACCAGCAGGAAGTTTTGAAAAAGCAAAAATAGCATATTTATATGGAGCAGATGCGGTTTATTGTGGTACATCATCATTGTCATTAAGAACAAGAGCAGATATGCAAGATGATGATTTAGAAAAGACAATAAAGTATGCACATGAAATAAATAAAAAAATATATGTTACATTAAATATATTTGCATGGGATGAAAAATATGAAGAAATAATAGAAATGGCCAAAAAATTGGAAGAATTAAAACCAGATGGAATAATTGCAGCAGATGGTGGAGTTATAGAAGTATTAAAACAATATGCCCCAAGTGTTCCAATAAATGTTAGTACTCAAGCTAATATAGTTAGTTTACATGACTGTAATTTTTGGTACAAAAATGGCGGAAAAAGAATGATAATGGCAAGAGAAATGAATAAAGAACAACTAAAATATATAATGGAAAATAAACCAAAAGATATGGAAGTAGAAATATTTATTCATGGAGCAATATGTTTTGCATTTTCAGGTAGATGTTTCTTAAGTGATTTTCTAGCTTGTAGAAGTGCAAATTTAGGAGATTGTGCACAAAGTTGTAGATGGTCATATAATTTGTATGCAGAAGAAACAAATAATCCTGGAAATTTAATGCCAATAGAAACTAATGAATATGGTACAAGTATATTTTCATCAAAAGATTTATGTTTAATAAAAGAAATACCAGAAATAATTGAAATGGGTGTAGATAGTTTAAAAATAGAAGGAAGATTAAAAACAGAATATTATGTTGCAAGTATAGTAAACGCATATAGAAATGCAATAGATGATTATAAAAAAGATCCAGAGCATTATGATTATACAAAATATTTAAAAGAAATAGAAAAAGTAAAAACAAGAGGACTTACAACATTTTATTTTAATGATAGAAAGAATAAAGATATACAAGAATATAGTGGAAAACAATATAATGAAAAATATGAATTTGGTGGTAAAATATTAAAGTATGATAAAGAAAAATCAATAATTGAAATAAGAAATAGATTACAAGTTGGAGATGAATTAGAATTATTAGTTCCATATCAAATAGAACCAGTTAAATTTAAAATAGAAAAATTATGGGATTCTGAAACAGATGAAGAAATAAATGCTGTAAATCCAGGAAAACAAGGTCAAACAGTAAAGATGAATATACCAATAAAGGCACAAGATAATTGGATAATAAGAAGAAAAAAGTAAACATAACTTTACATACTAAAAACAAAGTGGTATAATATATTTTGTAACTTTTAGGTCGCGTTTTTTATAAAAAGGAGCGAAAAATATGTCCAATAGCAAAAAGAGAAGAGCATTACAACAGAAACAAAGAGCGGCTAAGCAACAAAAAAAGCAGCAAAAAGCCAAACGGCAGGAGCATGATCCGGCTAAGTGGGAAGCTAAAAAAGCTGCTAAAGCTCAAGCGAGATACGAGCAAGACGGACAATGGTAAAAGTATATTATATACTTTTATAAAAAATTAGAAAGAGTTAATATTTTTATATTAACTCTTTTTTATATAATAAAAAATTTTTACAAAAACTATATATAAAGATTATTGTATAATTTTAATTTATTAAATTAATTATAAAAAAACCAATACTTATACAAAAAATGCAAATAATATTATCAATTCCACCAGTAAGATGGGGAAACAATATAAATATAGAACCTAATGTAAAACCAACGATTAAATAAAATGTTTGTGCATAAAATTTATCAAATAAGATTTTTACTAATTTCATACAAATAAATGAACCAATAACTAAGCCAATTCCAAGTGGAATTAATATAGGAAAATATAATGTTGAAATAGAATATAAATATGTTGAGTAAACTCCCATAAGCATTAAAATTATTGTACTACTAATTCCCGGTATAACAACTCCAATAGACATTAATATTCCACACAAAATAAGATAAAAGAAACTATATTCAGAATAAGAATTAATTGATAACTTATTTTCTAAATATATTAAAAATATGCCTATTCCAAATGAAATAAGTAAATACAAAATATAACTAAGTTTAAATTTATATTTTGAATTAACACTTTTTAAAAGGGAAGGAATTGAACCTAAAATTAAACCAATAAAAATTGATTTTATTTGAATAGGATATGAATAAAATAAGTAATTCAAAATATTACTAAATAATATAATCCCTGAACCAATTCCTAGTATTATAGGTAAAAGAAATTTAAAATTTTCTTTTATATTTTTAAAAAAATTTAATATACTATCTAACAATTTTTCATATATACCAAAAATAACACAAAGTACACCACTGCTAATTCCAGGTAAAATAGCACCAGAGCCAATAGCTAACCCTTTAAAATAATCTTTTATAAATTGCATAAAATCACCTATATAAAATGTATTCATAATATACAAAAATATTAATATAAAAATAGGTATGTACTTTTTTGTAGGGTCATGCACTTTTGTTTTTTCTACACATATAATTTTGTATAGAGAAAATGGAGGTGCATTTATGTTGTCATTATGTATGACTGGAATTATAGGCTTTCTAGAATTTTTAAAGACTGCAGTATTTGTTGTTGGATATATTTCACGGAAGTAATTTATTTCCAGAACCTTTAAGTTCAGAAGAAGAAAAGAAATATTTAGAAAAGTTAAAAGAAGGAGATGAAGATGCACGAAATATTTTAATAGAGCGAAATTTAAGATTGGTTGCACATGTATGTAAAAAATATGCAAATACCAATGTAGAACAAGATGATTTAATATCAATAGGTACAATAGGACTGATTAAAGGAATAAATAGCTTTAATATAGAAAAAGGAGCAAGACTTTCTACATATGTTTCAAGATGTATAGATAATGAAATTTTAATGCACTTAAGATCAATAAAAAAATTAAATGCTGAAGTATATTTAAATGAACCAATAGGAAAAGATAAAGATGATAATGTTGTTACATTACAAGAAGTATTAGAAAATGACGAAAGAAGTATTGAAGATGAAGTTGATTTAAAAGTTAAAATTAAAAATTTATATGGAAAAATGAAAGAAGTTCTAAAAGATAGAGAAAAAACAATTATAGAGTTAAGATTTGGCTTAGATGGGTATAAACCAAAGACGCAAAATGAAATTGCAGATATGATGGGAATTTCTAGATCTTATGTTTCTAGAATAGAAACAAAAGCAATTGGAAAGTTAAGTAAAGAAATAGAAGAATAAAGAAAAAGAAAATAAAGAGAACTACATATAATTCACTTTATTTTCTTTTTCCTATTAATAAAACATTATAGAAATGTTTTTAATTTTTCAATGCTATCTTCTTGCATTGTTACAAAATCATCAAGAATTTTTTCAACATCAGGAGCAAGTTGTTTGTTTTGGTTAAGCAATCTACGCCCTTCAATAATTCCCATATTAGTTCCATTCATTAATAGTTCGGAAATATTAGAATTACTTTTGTCAGACATTGTTTTCATTTCAACACCATACCATGTCATCATTTTGTTCATAGTATTGGTTTCATGTGGTTCTTTATCACTATAATTAGAATATAAATTATTAACTCTTCTTGATATATCTTTGTATTTATTATATTCTAAATCTAAAGTTTTTTTAAATTCTGAATCTTTAACTTTATCTAAAACAAAATTGATTGCATCCATTCCCATTGTTGCACCTTTATTAACTTCATCAAGCACATTTAAATTATTGTTTTCCATAAAAAAATCCTCCTTAAAATTATTATTAACAATTTAAAAAAAATTATGAAAAAAACAAATCCTACTTTGTGAGACTTTTTTATATTATAGGAAAGTTCTTCGAACTTCCTATAATATAAATATATTGCACAGAAATTTGCTTTGCAAATTTCACGCACGAACAAAGACGCGGACTTCAAAATGTTTTAATAAGTACAAAAGTTATTAATGTCCGCTTTTGTTCTATTATAGTTAAATGCTTAATAAATTATAAAGATTTGTTGGTACAAAAAAATGTGTTATTTTTTTAACACACTATTTATATTTTAACATAAAAATAATATAGATACAAATTTTAAAAAAATTAAATAAAAAGAGAATAATATATGAATTAAATAGATAAAATAATAAAAGAAAACAAAAAAATAAAATTTTAAAGAAAAAAATAGTTGTATTTCTAATTTATATGTGTTAATATATAGTTACAAAATAAAAAAGTAAATAAAACCCCTGCATAGTGCGTGTAGACAGAATTTTTAGAACCAACACCTATTAAGAGGGGCCGATCTCTAAAATATGGCGTGCAAGCTTACATTTTATAGTAAGAAGCCCAGGAGTATTTAGGTAGGCACCCACCTGTTGCAGAACAGGTCCTTAAAAATTCAAGACATCTTGCGGCTAAGGCGGGGAATTTTTTTGTTTAAATTTATTGACGTGAAAAACTATTTAATAATTTTTCACGTCAATAAATTTTATAAATTAAAATTAAACATAGGAATAGTAGAAATAAAAGCAAATGTATATAGTGCAGCAGTAGTCCCTTGTAATAATTTGCCTATAATATAAGGCTTTATAGATAAATCAGTTTTAGAAATAACACTAAAAACTTGCAATAATATAGAAATACCACCAAATCCTAATAAAAATGATGTAATTATAATATTTATAGAAATAGCTTTTATATGTATATTAGAGATTAAATTAATACCATTTGTTATTTCAATGATTCCAGTTAAAAGTGGAGCGATAAAAGATATAGGTATATGTAAAAAGCTAAATAAAGGTGTTAAAAATACAACAAGAATATTTAATATTTTACTAGAATTTAATATTGATATAACAACGGAAAATAATACAACAAATCCACCAATCATCATAATTGTAGATATTGAATTAGAAATACTAGTTCCAATTATTTCACCTAAACTAGAAAAGCTTACATTATTATTTTTATTAGTTTTTTTATAGTTATTAAATGAAGCATTATTAAAAGTGCTTTTTTTACATTTCCAAAATCTAAAAATTATTCCTACAGTAATACAAGATAATATATGAGTAATAAATAATAATAAACCTATAGTAGAATTTCCAAACATGCTAATACCAACAGTACCTATAATAAATAAAGGACCAGAATTATTTGTAAAACTAAGTAGACGTTCACATTCTTCTTTTGAACAAATATTATCTTGCCTAAATTGGGATGCTATTTTTGCTCCAATAGGATATCCACTTATTATTCCCATAATAAATGCAAAACTACCTTCACCTCTGACATTAAATAAAGGTTTCATTATTTTATTTAGTAATTTACCAAGAATATTAATAATATTTGTTCTAGAAAGTAATTCTGTTGCAACAAAAAATGGAAAAAGAGAGGGGACAACAGAATTTGCCCATAGTTTTAATCCTGATTTTGCGGCAACTAAATTGTTGTTAGAAAATATAATTAAACATAATGTAAATAATAAAAAAATAAATGGAATAATATATTTTCTAATCTTTATAATATAAAAATTAAATTTTGGAATAGATATTGATTTCAAAATATACACCTCAATAAAATATATTGAATAAATTGAAAAAAAATGCACATAACAATAAAAGAGGTGCTAGTATGAAAAATAAAAAAAATATGCGTGAATATATAGAGGATACAACAAAATATGGTGAATTTGTGTCTTCATATTTTGCTTGGGTATCTTTACCACAGCAAAAGAAAAATGTAGAGAGATTAGAAAATATAACAAATAGTAAAAATAATAAAAAATAAAGAAAAAGTTTAAAAAAATAAGAAAAAGTGTGAAAATTATAAGAAAATAAATAAAAATGACTATAAATTAACAAAGAAAAAATAAAAAACACTTTGAAAAAAAATAAAAACCTTGTATAATATTATTATAGGTCAAAGAAAGTCAAAGTAAAAACAAGAGGTGATAATATGAATATATCAGATATAATAGAAGACTTTATAAAAGATATGTTTAATGATGAAGAAGAATATATAGAAATACAAAGAAATGACTTAGCAGAGCATTTTAAATGTGTTCCGTCACAAATAAACTATGTAATATCCACAAGATTTAAACCATCACAAGGATATTATGTAGAAAGCAAAAGAGGCGGAGGAGGAAGCATAAAAATTAAAAAACTAAATGTAACAAAATCAGATTATTTAATGCATATAATAAAAAACATAGGAGATACTTTAACAAATCACGAAGCAAGTATATATATAAGTGATTTTTTATCATATAACATTGTTGATGAAAAAGAAGCAAAACTTTTAAAAGTAGCAACTAGTGATAATGTATTAAATGTGTCAAAAGATATAAGAGACAAATTAAGAGCAAGAATTTTCAAGAATATGCTTTTAAATTTATAAATAAAAAGAAAGAGGAGGTAATTAATATGTTGTGTGAAAATTGTGGTAAAAAAGAAGCAAATGTACAATATACGGAGGTTATAAACGGAAAGAAAAAACAAGTATTTTTATGTGAAGAATGTAGTAAAAAACTTGGATTAGAAGATGAAATGAAATTTGATTTTCCAATTAATTTTTCAAGTTTCTTTGGAGACTTTTTAGAAGATTTTGAAAATACAGATTTCCTTCCAACATTAGATACTAAAAAAGATATAAGATGTGACTATTGTAATACAAGTTTTGAAGATTTTATGAATACAGGAAAATTTGGATGTGGACATTGCTATGACGCATTTCATAGTAAAATAGATCCAATATTAAAAAAGATACATGGAAGTAATAGACATACTGGAAGAATTGGAAATATTAAAGAAAGCAAGAAATTATTTGCAGAAAATGATAAGACAGAAGTTGAAGTAAAAGAAAAAGAAGAAAAAAGTGAATTGCAAAAATTAAAAAGAGATTTAAAACAAGCAATAAAAGAAGAAAGATATGAAGATGCTGCAAAAATAAGAGATGAAATAAAAAAACAAGAAAATAAATAAAAGTTTTAAGTAGAAAGGAAGGAAAATTATATGAACTGGTATTTACAAAGTGGAAAAGATGCAGATGTTGCAATAAGTACAAGAGTTAGACTTGCTAGAAACTTAAGCGAATTTAAATTTAATTTAAAAGATAAAGAAAGTGTAAAACTATTAGAAGAAAAAATAAAAGATATTCCATGGACTGTTGGATATGGACTTAAATTTTTTAAACTAAAAGATATGGATGATATTACTAAAATGAGTTTAGTTGAAAAAAATTTAATTAGCCCAGAATTTGCTTTAAATAAAAATGAACTTGGTTCGATTTTAATAAATGATGATGAAAATATCTGTATAATGGTAAACGAAGAAGATCACTTGAGAATTCAAGTATTTAGTTCAGGATTTGATATAGAAAATACATTAAACTTAGCAAAAGAATTAGATGAAAAAATAGGAAATGCATTAAATTATGCAATGAGTGAAGATTATGGATATTTAACAAGTTGCCCTACAAATGTAGGAACAGGGCTAAGAGTGTCTGTAATGGTACATTTACCAGCACTTAGTAAAACTAAAAATATACAAAATGTACTAGATGCTATTGCAAATTTTGGTGTTAATATAAGAGGAATATATGGCGAAAATAGTAAATCATCAAGTGATATGTTCCAAATTTCTAATAAACAAACATTAGGTATTACAGAAGATGAAATTGCAAAAAATATAAAAATAATTACAGAAAAGGTTATAGAGCAAGAAAGAGCAGCAAGAAAATTTTTAATTAAAGATAATTTAGAATTAGAAGATAAAGTATATAGAAGTTTTGGTATTTTAAAAAATTGTAGAAAGATCTCAAGTGAAGAAACAAGAGATTTGTTATCAATAGTAAAATTAGGGACAGACCTAGGAATTATAGACGAAATGACAGATTTAAAAGTTCTAAAATTATATCTATATACAAAACCTGCTAATTTACAAAAATATTTAGGAGAAGAATATGATTCGTTAGAAAGAGATGTAAAGAGAGCAGAAGTTATAAAACAAATTATTGATGAAAAATAATAAAAAGGAAGGTGATATTATGATGTATAAATTTACAAGTAGAGCTCAAAAAGCTTTGGAAATTGCAAATAACATTGCTCAAGAATTAGGACATAGCTATATAGGAACAGAACATATACTATATGGTTTAACAGAAGAAGGAGCGGGAGTTGCTGCTAGAGTTTTGGAAAATCAAGGAATAAATTCAGAAGATGTTAAAAGCAAAATAGAAGAATTAATTGGAGTAGAAGAACCAACAGAAGAAACATTAGGATTTACTCCAAGAACAAAAAGAATAATAGAAAATTCTTATATTGAAGCTAGAAAACTTGGATATAACTATATAGGAACAGAACACTTATTAATAGGTATAATAAAAGAAGGAGATAGTGTTGCTGTTAGAATTTTATTAGATTTAAATGTAAATATTCCTAAATTATATAATGAAATAATAAAAGTATTAAATGAAGATGAATCTGTAAAGGATGATGAAAATACATCAGGAAAATCAACAAGTAGAAGAGGTAGTTATAATTCTACACAAACATTAAATCAATTTAGTGATGATTTAACTAAAAAAGCAGAAGAAGGTAAATTAGATCCAGTAGTAGGAAGAAATGAAGAAATAGAAAGAGTTATTCAAATATTATCAAGAAGAACAAAAAATAATCCTTGTTTAATAGGTGAACCAGGTGTTGGTAAAACAGCTATAATTGAAGGATTAGCACAAAGAATAATTGCTGGAGATGTACCTGAAATATTAAAAAATAAAAGAGTAGTAAGTCTTGATATTTCTGGTATGGTTGCTGGAGCCAAATATAGAGGAGATTTTGAAGAAAGAATAAAAAAAGCTTTAGGAGAAGTAAAAAAAGCAGGAGATATAATATTGTTTATTGATGAAATTCATACAATAGTTGGAGCAGGAGCAGCAGAAGGTGCAATAGATGCTGCTAATATTTTAAAACCAATGTTAGCAAGAGGAGAATTACAATTAATTGGTGCAACTACTTTAAATGAATACAGAAAATATATAGAAAAAGATGCTGCACTAGAAAGAAGATTTAGTCCTGTTAATGTTAAAGAACCAAGTGAAAAAGATACAATAAAAATTTTAAAAGGAATAAGAGATAAATATGAGGCTCATCATAATGTAAAAATTACAGACGAAGCAATTGAAGCTGCCGTTAACTTATCTGTAAGATATATAAATGATAGATTTTTACCAGATAAGGCAATAGATTTAATTGATGAAGCTGCATCAAAAGCAAGATTAAAAACATATACAGAACCAGATAGCTTAAAGAATTTACAAGAAGAACTAGAAACAATAACAAAAGATAAAGAAGAAGCTGTTAGAAATCAAAAATTTGAAAAAGCAGCATCATTAAGAGATAAAGAAAAAGAATTAAAAACTAAATTTGAAGAAGAAACTAAAAAGTGGAAAAATAAAAATACAAAATCTGTAACAAACATTACAGAAGAAAATATAGCAGATGTAATTTCTAGTTGGACTGGTATTCCTACTAAAAAATTAACAGAAGACGAAAATAAAAGATTGAAAAATTTGGAGAAAAATTTACATGAAAGAGTTGTTGGACAAAATGAGGCTGTAGAAGCGGTTGCTAAAGCAATAAGAAGAGGAAGAGTAGGGTTAAAAGATCCAAATCGTCCAATAGGTTCATTCTTATTTTTAGGACCTACAGGTGTTGGTAAAACAGAACTTTCAAAAGCATTAGCAGAAGTATTGTTTGGCGATGAAAATGCAATGATAAGATTAGATATGTCTGAATATATGGAAGCACATTCTGTATCTAAATTAATTGGTTCACCTCCAGGATATGTTGGATTTGAAGAAGGAGGGCAATTAACAGAAAAGATAAGAAGAAAACCATATGCAGTAATTCTTTTTGATGAAATTGAAAAAGCTCATCCAGATGTAATGAATATGTTATTACAGATTCTAGAAGATGGTAGATTAACAGACTCAACAGGTAGAACAGTTAATTTTAAAAATACTGTAATTATTATGACATCTAATTTAGGTGCTAGATTAATAACAGACAAAAAGACATTAGGATTTGCAAATAATGAAGATAAAAAAGAAGATGGCAATAAAGAATATGAAGAAACTAAAAAAGAGGTTATGGATGTTCTAAAGAAAGAATTAAGACCAGAATTTATAAACCGTATTGATGAAATTATTGTATTCCATAAATTAAATGATGATGAAATAAGTTGCATTATAGATATAATGTTAAAACAAGTTGTAGAAAGATTAAAAGCACAAAAAATAGAAATTGAATTAGATGAATCTGTTAAAAAGTTAATTGCAGAAAAAGGAATAGATAAAAACTTTGGTGCAAGACCTTTAAGAAGAACTATTCAAAACTTATTAGAAGATAGATTAGCAGAAGAAATAATTGATGGAAAACTAAATAAAGATAAAGTAAC
Source organism: uncultured Clostridia bacterium (assembly GCA_934133175.1). GTDB lineage: Bacteria > Bacillota > Clostridia > TANB77 > CAG-508 > CAG-269. The sequence continues at coordinate 27,863 of CAKPAX010000005.1, forward strand.
TAAAATAGGAGTAAAAGACGGTAAAGTTGTAGTAGAAAACTAATAAATATAAAACGGCAAACTTGAGGAAAGTTTACCGTTTTTATATTTATAAAATTTTTCCAAAAAGTGTTTGAATTGCCAAAATTTGCATTTTTCTTTAAAGTATGTTATAATTGTAATATAATAATTTAATATGTTCAATAAGGAGGCGTTTAAATTGTTTTATGTAATATATATTTTATTATTTACAATAGCATTGTTATTAGGGTATGCTATTATGCAATTGAAATTATTTGGAATTAATATAAAAGATTTTTGGAGCTTTATAGAAGCAAATCAAATGTTAGATAAATTATATGCTTTCTCTAAAAAATATAAAAGTTTGAATATACAAGAACAAATTATATATTTATCAGAAGCAGAAAAAATATTTAATGCATTTGATAAAGTGCCAAGTGCATTGTGGGAAGAAGAATATGATAAATATTCAGAAGTTTTAAACAAATATAAAGAGATAAAAATGTTAAGATGGGAATCAAACTAAGTTATGTATAATTAAAAGATTAGATAATAAAACTTATCTAATCTTTTTTTAATCTTTACTATATTAGTAAAATGCGAAAAGATTGAAATAAAAACAAAAATATGATATAATAATTATGTAACCTATAGATAAATTTTTATAGAAGGAGGCATAAATGTTTTATTTTGCGAAGTTAGCAGTTGTAACTACACTTTCAATTGCTATATCAACAACAGGAGCGACATCAGGAACAACAGAAGGAGGTAGTAATAATGCTGCTAATCAGCAACAGCAGCGGGAAATTACCAAAGATGAAAATTTAAAACATATCGAAGGAGGGGTTGTAAAACCCGAAGATATGTATATATCTTTGGAAGAAGTAACTTATTATTTCTCTCAGAATGTTGACACCAAGTGTCAATTATCCAAAGATTCTTTTATAGAATTGATGGAAAATCTACCATATGATTATGAAGGTTTCTATTCAAGAAACGCAGAATTTATATGGGAGATGGAACAGGAGTATGAAGTTAACGCACTTGTTTATTGCGGGATATCTGCAATAGAATCAGGTTGGGGAGTATACGGAGCTTCTGATCATAACTATACAGGAATGATGGGAAGTGAAGGATTAATATATTTCCAATCAGATGAAGAGGGAATAGAAGCAACTTTTGCCAATATCGCTGAAAATTATGTACCATATGGTGCAGATACCTTAAGCGGTATGGCAGAAAAATATGCTGGATCTTATTCCTGGGCAGATCAGGTTTATTCTGCTATAAGCATGATAATTTCCCAATAGGATCTATAAAATAAAAAATGTTATATAATAATTATATATAACAAAAATAGGAGAGATTTTAATTAATCTCTCCTTAATTTATGTAATTAAATTTTATTTAGATTTTTTATCATCTTTCATTACTTCTTTAATTGCACCTAAACTGCTTAATGCATTTGTTGCTTCAAAAGGTATAAATACTTTGTTAGCTTCACCATTAGCAATTTCTTTTAATGCTTCTAATGATTTTATTTGTACTAGTTTTTCATCTGGATCTGCATTTTTAATTGCTTCATATACCATTTGAATTTCTTTAGCTTTAGCATCGGCAACAGCTTTTATAGCTTGAGCCTCACCATCAGCTCTTCTTATCTTTGATTCTTTTTCAGCTTCTGCATCTAATATAGCAGCTTCTTTTCTACCTTGTGCAATAGTAACAGCAGATTGTTTTTGAGCTTCAGCTTCAAGAATTAAAGCTCTTTTATTTCTTTCTGCATTCATTTGTTTTTCCATTGCATCTCTAATATCAGCAGGTGGGTTAATGTCTTTAATTTCAACTCTATCTATTTTACATCCCCATCTATCTGTTGCTTCATCAAGAATAACTCTTAATTTTTGGTTAATTCCATCTCTAGAACTAAATGTTTCATCTAAATCCATTTTACCAACAATATCACGAATAGTTGTAATAGCTAAGTATTCAATACCTTTCTTTAAACTTTGAATTTCGTATACTGCTTTAGCTGGATCTGTTACTTGATAGAATACAACTGTATCTATTGTAATTGTAACATTATCTTTTGTAATAACACCTTGAGGTGGAATATCCATTGTTTGTTGTTTTAAACTAACAACACTTCTTACATGATCAACAAATGGAATTATAATTGTAAGACCTGCATCAGCTACTTTATGAAATTTACCTAACCTTTCAATTATATATACCTCAGATTGTCTAACAACTTTAATTGATTTAAATGCTATAAATAATATTATAACAAGTAAAATTAATAAAAAAGCCATTTTAATTTCCTCCTTATATTTTAATAATATATAATAATAAAATATTAATAACTAAATTTTAATAGTAGAATTAATAGGTTCTACTAAGGCTTTAACTCCTCTTATTTCTAAAACTTTTACTTCTGTTCCAGCTTGTATAGTAGAATTACCGTTACAAATAGCAGACCATACTTCACCATCAACTTTAATTTGACCTTTACATTCAACCAAATTTATATCTTCTATAACAAGACCGCTTTTCCCAATTATAGAGTAAACGTTTGTTGAAATAGTTTTATCATTTTTGGTAATTCTATTAACTAAGGGTTTTGTTGCAAATATTAATATTGCTGATGATATTACAAATACAGCAGTTTGAATGATTATATTACTTGTAAAAAAACTAACAATCATTGCTAAAAGAGCTCCAATACCTAACCAGAAAATTAAAAATCCTACTGTAATAATTTCTGCTACAAAAAATATACCAGCAGCTATTAACCATATTTGCCACATAAAAGTTACCTCCTATAAATAAACCTATTTCTATTATACTATAAATTTCCTTAATTTTCAAATGTTTTATGTAATTTATTAAATTATTTACACTTGTTAATAATATGACAAAAATAATATGATAAGTAGATTATATTGCAAAATTTTTTAAACAGGTTGTAAAATTATAAAAAAAATGATAATATCTTTATGAAAAAAACAAAGGAGAAAATTAAATGATAAAATCAGATAGAGGTATAACATTAATGATATTAATAATTACAGTAATAATATTATTAATATTAGGAGGAATTGGAGTTTATACAAGTGTGGATTTGGTTAGAAATTCCAAAAGTAATAAGTTGACAGTGGAATTAGAAACAGTGCAACATGCTATTTTAGAAGAATATACAAAATATAATGCAATAAATAAAGTTAATTCTAATTTTGAGTTTTTGGGTACTAAATTAACAGATGATAATTTGAAGAAAAATCATATAGAAAAGGGTATTGGTAAATATTATTTTGAATATGATTCTGGTAAGGTAATAGAATTAAAAGATTTAAATATTCAAAATTACTATATTATTGATGAGAGTAGTTTAAATAAATTAGGAATAAAAAATAGTGAAGATGAGTATATAGTTAATTATAAAACTGGTGAAGTTATGAACAAAACAAAATTAAAAAATAATGTTGGAGAGGCATTGTATATTTGTAATAATTAATTTGGAGGTAATATTACTTTGGATAAAGAAAAAATAATGCTTGAATTAGAAGATTTAGGAATTTCAAAAGAAAATATAAAAATAAATGAATATATGAGTAAACATACTTCATTTAAAATAGGTGGACCTGCAGATATTTTTATAAAAGTTACTAAAATAGAAGAAATTAAAAATATAATTAAAATTGCAACTAGTAATAAAATTCCTTTTTATGTTTTAGGAAATGGAAGTAATATTTTAGTAAAAGATAATGGAATACGAGGAATTGTAATAAAAATTGAATTAAAAGAGATTAATATAAATTATAATAATGAAGAAGCATTAGTAACAGTTGGTAGTGGTATACAATTAGGATTTTTAGCACATAAATTGTTAAAAGAAAGTATAGAAGGTTTTGAAGAATTTGCAGGAATACCAGGAACTATAGGTGGAGCAATAAGAATGAATGCGGGAGCACATGGAAAAGAAATGAAAGATATAATTGTAGAAACAAAATATCTTGATTTAAATGGAAATATAAAAATCATTAATAATGAAGAGCACAAATTTAAATATAGAGATAGCTTATTTGGAAAAGAAAAATATATTATTTTAGAAACTACACTAAGATTAAAAAAAGGAATTAAAGAAAATATAGAAAAACAAATGAAAGAATATGCGGAATATAGAAAAGAAAAACAACCAATAGAATTTCCTAGTGCAGGTAGTACATTTAAAAGAGGAGAAGATTTTATAACTGCAAAATTAATAGATGAATGTGGACTAAAAGGGTATAAAATTGGTGGAGCAGAAGTATCTAATAAACATGCTGGATTTGTAATAAATACTGGAAATGCAACAGCAGAGGATGTTATAAAATTAACAGAGTATGTAAAACAAAAGGTTTATGAAAAGTTTAAAAAGAAAATAAATTTAGAAATAGAAATAATTGGTGAAGAATAGTAGCATAAGAAAGAGAAAGGAAGAATTAAAATGAAAGGCTTTTTTGAATGGTTTAAATCAGGAACAAAAATGAAAAGATGGATATTATTAATATTAGTAGGTATAGCTTTGGCTTGTTATGGAATATCAGAAATAATAGTGTCTAAAGAAATAAATTTTGGATTTATAGCAATAGGAAAAATAGTAATATCTTTTATAATTGGATTTAGTTGTATAGTATTAGGAATTATATTTATAAATAAAAGAAATTTAGAGCTTATGATAGAAGCTACTGATGATAGAATGGAAAACAAAAAAAATGTTAATGTTAATTCATTAATTTTTAACAAAACTGTATATCACAAAGGACCTAATATAGTAGTTATAGGTGGAGGAACAGGATTAAATACAGTACTTTCAGGTATAAAATCATATACAAGTAATGTTACTGCAATAGTAACTGTATCAGATTATGGAAAAACTCCTTCAAACTCAAGAGAAGAAATGCAAGTAATGCCATTGGAAGATGTTAAAGATAGTATTGTTGCATTAGCTTCAAAAGAAGGACAAGTTGATAAATTGTTTAATTATAAATTTGATTCTGGTAAATTAAAGGGAATATCTTTTTCAGACATATATTTTTCAGCAATGAAAAATATAAATGGAAATTTTGAAGAATCTGTAATTAAAAGTAATGAAGTTATAAATATGATAGGAAAAGTTATACCGGTTACATTAGAAGAAATGAAGATTTGTGCAGAATTGGATAATGGGTATGTTATAGAAGATAAAGATAGAATTGCAGAGGTAGCTTATGATAAAGTTACAAAAATAAACAGAATCTTTTTAAATCCAAATAACTGTAAACCTGCACCAGGAGTATTAGATGCAATAAAAAATGCTGATTGTATAGTAATTGGTCCAGGTAGTTTATATACAAATGTTATTCCTAATTTATTAGTTAGTGGAATTGCGAGAGAAATAAAAGATAGTAAAGCAATAAAAATATATGTAAGCAATATTATGACAGAACCAGGTCAAACGGATAACTTTAGTGTTGCAGACCATTTAAATGCTATAATAGATCATTGTGGTGAAGGAATGATTGATTATTGTATATATGACACAGGAGAAGTTGTCCCTGAATTTATAAAGAAATATAATATGGAAGGAAAAGACTTAGTAGAGCAAACTGTTGAAGAGGTGAAAGAAAAGGGAATATACTTTATTCAAAGAAACCTTTCTATGATACAAGGGGATAGAATAAGACATGATCCTATTTTAGTCGCAGCATCTATAATAGAAATAATTTGTGATGATTTAAAATATAAAGATAAACAAAATGATCCACAATATTTAATGATGAATAGTAAATTACAATCAGATAAAAGAATTGAAAAAATAAAAAAATTATCAAATAAAAATAATAAAAAGATAGATAAAGAGGATAAGTCGAAAAGAAAGAGCAAATTTAGTAGTAAATATAGCGATAGAATAGCATCTATAAAAGAAGCAGATGAAAAAATGAAAAGAAAATCAACATCAAAACTTGAAAAAACAAAGAAAAATGAAGAAGATATATATAAATTTGATATATCTAATGATGAAGGAAAAACAAAAAAAGAAAAGATAGAAGAAAAGAAAAAACCTGTAAAAAAAGAAGAAAAAGTTGAGAAAAAAACAAAAACTACAAAAGCTAAAAAGACAGAAATAAAATCAAAATCTACTAAGAAAAAAGAAAATGTTAATATTAAGGCAACTGAGGAACAAAAGCAAAAGTCACCAGATGAAATAAGAAAAGAAATGATGGATAAATTACAACATAGTATATGGAACAAATAGTTTGGAGGAAATATATGGAATTTACTAATGAGAAATTGAGTTTAGAAGAAGGATTAAAAAGAGAATGGATAATAACAAATGGGATTGGAGGATATTCAGCATCAACAATAGTCGGAGCAAATACAAGAAAATATCACGGATTACTTGTTGCTCCGCTTACACCACCAGCAAGAAGATATTTAATATTATCCAAAGTAGATGAGAGTATAGAAATAAATGATAAAAAGTATGAGTTGTATACAAATATAGGAAAACAATATGTATCAGATGGATTTAAGTATCAACAAAGTTTTAGAAAAGAGTTTTTACCTGTTTTTAATTATAAGGTGGAAAATGTAGAAATAACTAAGATTATTTGTATGGAGTATGGAAAAAATACAGTTGGAGTATATTATAAAATTAAAAATAAAGATTCTAAATTAAGAGTAAAATTAAATTTAGCTCCAATTGTGAATTTTAGAGATTTTCATTGTGTAAATAATAATCATAAATTTAAGTTAAGACAAGATGTAAAACGAAACAAAATTAAACTTATTATAGATGATAATTCTGTTAATCCTATATATATAAGAGTTTCAGAAGGAGAATATATTGAGCATAAAGATGATCAGTTTAATAATATGTTTTATCTTGAAGAAGAAAAAAGAGGATTCTTAGCAGAGGAAAATCATGTCGTTCCTGGAGTTTTTGAAACATATATAGAACCGGATGAAGAAAAAGAAATTTCATTTGTTTGTTCTTTAGAGGAAAATATAGATGAAATTAATGTTAAAAATCTTATAGATAAAGAAATTATAAGATTAAATAAAATATTTAATGAATCTTTATTAATTGATAATAGAGAAAAAAGTAAAACTAAAAAAGAAATCGAAAGAGATGAATTAGTAAAAGAATACTTAATAGCTGCTGACAATTTTGTTGTATATAGGCCATCATTTAGGTTACATACATTAATTGCAGGATATCCATGGTTTTTAGATTGGGGAAGAGATAGTTTAATATCATTTGAAGGATTATTATTAATTCCTAAAAGGTTTGAAATTGCGAAAGAAGTATTACTTACATATATAAGAGATATAAAATTTGGATTGGTTCCAAATGGTTATTCAGGATTTGATAATAGACCATTATATAATAGTGTTGATGCATCACTTTTATTATTTGAACAAATTAAAAAATATATAGAATATACAAATGATTATAAATTTGTAGAAGAAAATATTTATAGTCATTTAGAAAATATTATTAGTAATTATATAAAAGGAATAGATGTTGAGGATAATAATATTTATTTAGATGATGATTATTTATTAGTGTCAGGAACAGAGAATACACAAAATACTTGGATGGATGCAAAATGTAATGGAATAGCTATAACACCAAGAAATGGAAAAGCAGTAGAAATAAATGCAATGTGGTATAATGCCTTAAAAATAATGGAAGAACTAACAAATGGAATTGGAAAAAAAATTGATAGCAAAAAATATGCTGATTTAGCAAAAAAATGTAAAAAAGCATATAATGAAAAATTCTATAATAAAAGAAGAAAATGTTTATATGACGTGTTAGGTGATAGTAAAATAAGACCAAACCAATTGTTTAGCCTAAGTTTAACTTACCCAGTGATAGATTGTAACTCAGAAGAAGCTCAAAATATAATAAATGTATGTAAAAAGAAATTATTAAATAATTATGGATTAAAATCACTTGCAAAAGATGAAGAGAATTATACTCCAATATATGAAGGAGATTCTCTAAAAAGAGATAGTAGTTATCATCAAGGAATAACATGGACTTGGCTTTTGGGGTTATATTATAATGCTCTAAAAAATATATTAAAAACAACAAAAAACAAAAAATATAAATTAGAAATTGAAGAAGAATTGAAAAAGTTAATAAGAAATACAACAAAAACTTTTACAAAAGATATAAATGAAGATGGTTGTATAGGTAGTATTTCTGAAATATATGATTCTATAAAACCACAGTTACCTAAAGGAGCATTTGCTCAGGCTTGGAGTGTTGCAGAAGTATTTAGAATAATTTTGGAAAAATAATAAGGATGGAAAAATGGTATCTATAGAAGAATTAGAAAGACAATTAAATAGTGGAAAATTATCAAGTATTTATTTATTATATGGTGAAGAAAAATATTTAATAGAAAATGATATAAAAAAAATCAAAAAAATATTTTGTGATTTAATAAAAGGTATAAATTACATTTTATTAGATGAAAATAATATAGATGAAATAATATCAGATATTGAAACGCCAGCATTTGGATATAGTAAAAAACTAATAATTGTAAAAGATACAGGACTATTTAAAAAAGATGGAAAAAAGAAAAATGTAAAAGCAGTAAGTATAAGAGAAAAACTAAATGAATATATAAAAAATAATATAGATATAATAAATGAAATGGCAGTTGTTATTTTTACAGAAGATGATGTAGATAAAAATGAATTATTTAAAACTATTGATAAAATAGGTTGTACATGTAAATTTGATTATCAAAAACCAATAGAATTACAAAAAAGAATAAAAGCAATTTGTCAAGCATATAAGGTAAATATAGATAATTTTACATTACAATATTTTATAGAGTCTTGTGGGACAAGTATGCAAGATTTAATTAATGAAATTAGAAAATTAATTGAATATGTAGGTGTAAATGGAATTATAAAAAAGGAAGATATAGACAAATTATCAATAAAACAAATAGATAGTGTAATATTTGATTTGACAGATAATTTAGGAAAGAAGAATATAAAAAATGCAATGGAAGTTCTTCAAAACTTATTGTATTTAAAAGAACCAATACAAAAAATATTAGTAACTTTGTATAATCATTTCAAAAAATTATATTTAGTAAAATTGGCATTAAAATATAATAAAGATGTAACACAAGTTCTAAATTTAAAACCTAATCAAACATTTTTGGTTAGTAAATATAAAAATCAAGCAAGTTATTTTAATGAAAAAGATTTAAGAATAATATTGAAGGAATTAGCAGATTTAGATTATAAATATAAAATTGGGTTGATAGATATAAATATTGGGTTAGAAACAATACTTTGTACATATTGTTCATAATTAATGTATATAAAAACCACTTTTGGATAAAAATAAATATAAATTTATTCAAAGGTGGTTTTATGTTTAAGAATATAAATAAAAGGAAAATAATTATAACATTTTTTGTGTTAATTTTAATAGGAATATGTACTTCATTTTATTTATTTAAAAATAGTGAAGTAGAAGCATTATCTAAGTATGGTTCAAGGGGGAGTGAAGTGACCCAAATACAAACAAAATTAAAAAGATGGGGATATTACAGTGGAAATGTAGATGGAATTTATGGGAGTCAAACTGTAGCTGCTGTTAAAAAATTTCAAAAGAAAAATGGATTGACTGTAGATGGAATTGCAGGAAAGAATACTTTGGCTGCAATGGGAATATATAACTCTTCTAATAGTTCTAGTTCATCTGGAACTTCAAGTAATTCTTCAAATGTTAATTTGTTAGCAAGACTAATTCATGGAGAAGCCAGAGGAGAACCATATACAGGAAAAGTTGCAGTAGGAGCTGTTGTGTTAAATAGAGTAAAAAGTAGTTCTTTTCCTAATACAATTGCAGGAGTAATATATCAGTCAGGGGCATTTGATGCAGTTTCAGACGGACAAATAAATTTATCACCAGATAGTAGTGCTTTAAAAGCTGCACAAGATGCAATAAATGGATGGGATCCATCATATGGGGCAATTTATTATTTTAACCCATCAACCGCAACTAATAAATGGATTTGGTCTAGACCTCTTACTGTAACAATAGGAAAACATAGATTTTGTAAATAAGTCTTATTCTGAATGGGGCAATAGTTGGCAATGGGGACGTGTTTTTTGACAACATAAAAATTTAATAAAGAGATTAAATTTAATATAAATTATTAAAAACCAAGCTTAAATTAAAATTAGGTTTGGTTTTTATTTTGTAATAAAATTAAAATATAAATTTATATTAAAATTATATTTGACAAATAAATCTCATATTGTTAATATATAAGTGTCAAAAAATATATGGAGGAAATTAATGACAATATATCCAAATGCTTACTTAAAAAATGTAAGAGAAATAACAATAGATTTTTTAAAACAGAACAATATTGAAGCTTTAATATTAGATGTTGACAATACTTTAATAGATTATTATAAAAATTTAGAAAAAGAAACAATAAGATGGGCTGAAGATTTAAAAAAAGATGGAATAAAATTATACATTTTATCTAATTCTAACAAAAAAGAAAAAGTAAAAAATGTGGCAAAAAAATTGGAAATACCATATGAATATTTTGCAAAAAAACCATTAAAAAATGGATTTTTAAAGATACAAAAAACATTAAATATTAAACCAGAAAATATAGGAGTAGTTGGAGATCAAATATTTACAGATGTGATTGGTGGAAATAGATGTAAAATGTATACGATTTTAGTTGATCCAATCATTCAAAAAGATTTTTGGTTTACAGCATGGAAAAGACCAATTGAAGATAAAATAAAAAGTAAAATAAAAAAAGAAAACAAAGGAGAAAAATAGAATGTATTTTAATGATGTACATATATATTGGTATGTGTTTGTACTAATTCTTGGATTATTAATGGGACAATTTGTTGATTGGATGATAAGAAGATTACCGGATGATAAAAAAATATTCTCAAAGGAGATATTTAAAGATTATAAGAAAAATTATAAACTAAATTATTTAATGATGTTAATTAATGCAATACTATATGTTGCAATACTGTATGTTTGTGGAATAAAAGATACATTCATTGCGAATCTTGATTTAATTAAGTATTATATATTAACTCCAATATTGTTATCAATATTTGTGATAGATTACAAGCATCAAATAATACCAAATAGATTAACATTAACATTATTTGAAGTAGGATTAGTTTTTGCTTTTATATACGGATTATCAAATATTGCAATTTCAATAAATATGATATTAGGAATGGTTGCAGGAGCAGGAATATTTTTATTAATTACATTGATTGGTGGGATGGTTTATGGAAAAGAAGCAATGGGATTTGGCGATGTAAAATTAATGGGATGTTTAGGCTTATGGTTTGGACTTTCTGAAATAATTATTATAGCATTAATGTCATTTTTAATAGGAGCAATTTTAAGTATAGTGTTATTAGTTACAAGAATAAAAAAATCTGATGAATACATACCATTTGGTCCATTTATAGTGTTAAGTACATTTATAGCAATGTTTGTACCATACAATATAATATTAGTTATATTAATGAAAATATTTACATTAGGATTATATAAAGGGTAAAAGAGGTGTAATATATGAATCAAAAAATACAATGGCTTAGAAATACAATGGCAAGTTTAAACTTACAAGGGATAATAATTTCTAATCCAATAAATATAAAATATTTAACAAATATAGATGCAGAAGGAATATTATTAGTAACAAGAAAAGAAAATATATATATTACAGATGGAAGATATGTTGAAGCTGTTCATAGTATATTAACAATAGAAGATGAAATAATAGTTTATAATATAACAGATGTCTCAAAAGATGATTATGAAAATTTCTTTATGTTTTGTGAAAATGTTGGTTTTGAGGAAAACTATGTTACATATGCAAAGTATAAAGAATATATGCATAAATTTAAAATAAATAATTTTGTAGAAACAGAAAATATTATAGAAAAACAAAGAGCGATAAAAGATGATGATGAAATAAAAAATATAACAATTGCATGTGAAATTACAGATAAATGTTTTTCACATCTGATAGATTTTATAAAGCCAGGTATGACAGAAAAACAAATAGCAAAAGAAATTGATGAATTTTACAATAATAATTCAGATGGATTATCTTTTGATACAATAGTAGCATCTGGAGAAAACTCATCAAAACCACATGCAGTGCCTACAGATAGAAAAATACAAGAGCAAGATATAATTACAATTGATATGGGATGTAAATTTAAAGGATATTGCTCAGATATGACAAGGACAATATTTATAGGAAGTGTACCAGAATATGTAAAACCGGTATATGATTTAGTTCTAAAAAATCAAACTCAAACATTAGATCAAATGAAAGACGGAGAAAATATAAGATTATTAACTAAAATGGTTGAAAATGATTTTAGATTGCATAATTTTGATTTAATTCATAGTTTAGGACATGGAGTTGGATTAGAAATACACGAAAGACCATTTATAAGTTATAGAAATGATAATCAATTAAAAGAAAATATGGTTGTAACAGATGAACCTGGAATATATTTACCAGGAAAGTTTGGTGTGAGAATAGAAGATACAGTATTAATAACAAAATTTGGTTGTATAAATTTAACAAAATCTGAGAAAAATTATATTATAATATAATGTAAGTATTGATTTTAGTAGAAAAATAGTGTAAAATAAATAAAGTTTAAATAAATTTTGAAAGGGGTAATAATATGGCAGCAGTATATTCAGCAGGAGATTTTAGAAATGGAACAACATTTGAAATGGATGGAAATGTTTATAGAGTAGTTGAATTTCAACACGTAAAACCAGGAAAGGGAGCAGCATTTGTTAGAACAAAATTAAAAAATGTAATAACAGGGGCAGTTTTAGAAAAAACTTTTAACCCATCAGATAAATTTCCAGGAGCAGAAATAGAAAAACAAGTAATGCAATACTTATATAATGATGGTGGATTATATTATTTTATGGATAATACAACATATGAACAAACACCATTAAATGAAGAACAATTAGGTGATTGTTTAAAGTATTTAAAAGAAAATACAGAAGTTACAATACTTTCTTTTAAAGGAAAAGTATTTGCAGTAGAACCACCAACATTTGTTGAATTAGAAGTTACATATACAGAACCAGGATTTGCAGGAAATACAACAACAACATCTGGAAAACCTGCAACATTAGAAACAGGATTGGAATTACAAGTTCCTATGTTCATAAACATTGGTGATGTATTAAGAATTGATACAAGAACATGTGAATACATGGAAAGAGTTTAGAAAGGTGATAATATGATATCAGACTTAAAAAAAGAAATGAATAAATTTATGACAGACTTAGAAAAAAATATTCAAAACAAAAAAGATTTAGAATATATTCAGGAAAAAATGCCACATTTATTCGAAACAATTCTTGATGAAATGGAAAAGGTAGTAAATATAAAAGAAGAAAAAATGAATAAAATTATGCAAACACAACAACAATTAGAAACTAAAGTAGGAAAAATGGAACAAATTATAGACAATATAGAAAAAGATATATATTCTGATGAAGGATTTGATTTTGAAATAGTTTGTCCATATTGTGATACAGAATTTGTTGTTGATGAAGATGATGAGAAAACAGAAGTTAAATGTCCAAATTGTAATAATATTATAGAACTAGATTGGACAGATGAAGAAGAGGGATGTTCTGCAGGAGGATGTTCACATTGTCATGGATGTGGACCAGTAATTGATGAAGATGAAGACGATGATGATATGTAATAAAAATGTGCTATTGTAAAGATGGCACTTTTTTGTTTTTAGTAATAATTTAAAGGATTTACATAGTTATTATTAACTCGAATTCCAAAATGAAGATGTGGACCAGTTGTTGCTCCATTTGTAGGATTACCATTTGAATCTTTATAAGTATTTCCGGGAACTCCATATACATTTTTGGGACCAACTTCACCTATAATTTGTCCCTTTTTTACTTTATCACCAACTTTTACAATATAATTAGGTGAACAATGACAATAAGATATTTTCATGTTTCCGGTAGTAATTGTAATAGTATAACCACCACCACCTAAAAAGTTTGTAAATGTAACATCTGCATCTGTGACAGCAATGAATTTGCTACCCTGTGGAGCACCAATATCAATTCCTTTATGTATAGTAGAAGCACCGGAAGTAGGAGCATTTCTTTTACCAAAATATGAATTGATTCGAGTATAACCAGGAGCTGGCCAAAGAAAACCATCTGTGGAATCAAAGTCAATTATTTGATTAAATTCGTTTGAATTAAAGGATTCACTATTATTAAATATAGGAATAAAAAAGACGCAAACAATTATTGAAAAAACAATAATAAAAATAAAGATTTTTTGAATAAATATCACCTCCAAAATTAAAAATATAGATAAGAATAAAAAAGAGATTATCTAGAAGATAACCCCTTTTGTAAAAATGATTGCTGGCAGGGGTAGAAGGATTCGAACCCTCACAGGCGGTTTTGGAGACCGATGTGCTACCATTGACACTATACCCCTATAAAATTTAACAACATAAATATATTAGCATATATTTTTTGATTTGGCAATAATTTTTGTAAAAAATATTGACATTTCTGAGTAAAGATAATAAAATATATGTTAAATATAAGTTGCGTAGAAGAAGAAAAAATACTATTAAATTTATTTTTAGAGAATTGGTGATGGTGAAATACCAGTAATAAATTAGTATGGGGAGCTTTGGAGCAACATTTAAATTAAGGTGCTTAGTTTTTTTAAAACTAAGAATTAGGGTGGAAACGCGGAAATAGAACTTTCGTCCCTAGCAAAAGTGCTAGGTATGAAAGTTTTTTTGATTATTATAGTAAAATTTTTTAAACTTTTTATAATATAAATACTTTGCACAGGAAATTTCATAAAACAAAAAAGGAGGAATTTTTATGTTAAAATCAATGGACACTTTGGTTTCACTTTGTAAAAATAGGGGGTATATATATCCGGGATCTGAGATATATGGAGGATTAGCTAATTCTTGGGATTATGGACCTTTAGGAAATGAATTAAAAAATAATATTAAAAATTTATGGAGAAAAAAATTTATTCAAGAACAAAAAGATATAGTAGGATTAGATGCTGCAATTATAATGAATCCAGAAACTTGGGTAGCATCAGGACATGTTGGTGGATTTTCAGATCCATTAATAGATTGTAAGGAATGTAAAACAAGACATAGAGCAGATAAATTAATTGAAGAATGGGCACATGATCAAGGAAAAGATATGATAGCAGATGGTATGACATCAGAAGAGTTAATTAATTTTATAAATGAAAACAAAATTCCTTGTCCAAAATGTGGAAAAACAAATTTTACAGATATAAGAAAATTTAATTTAATGTTTAAAACATTTCAAGGAGTTACAGAAGATAAAACATCTGAGTTGTATTTAAGACCAGAAACAGCTCAGGGTATATTTGTTGATTTTAAAAATGTTTTAAGAACATCAAGAAAGAAAATGCCAATGGGTATAGCTCAAATAGGAAAAGCATTTAGAAATGAAATAACACCTGGAAACTTTACATTTAGAACAAGAGAATTTGAGCAGATGGAATTAGAATTCTTCTGTAAACCAGGAACAGATTTAGAATGGCATAAATATTGGAAAGATTATTGTAAAAATTGGTTACTAGATTTAGGAATAAAAGAAGAAAATATTCGTTTAAGAGATCATTCGCCAGAAGAATTAGTATTTTATAGTGCTGCAACAACAGATATAGAATTTGCATTCCCGTTTGGATGGGGAGAATTATGGGGAATTGCTGATAGAACAAATTACGATTTAACACAACATATGGAACATTCTAAACAAGATTTAACATACCAAGATCCAGAAACAAACGAAAAATATATACCATATGTTATAGAACCATCTTTAGGTGCAGATAGAGTTGCATTAGCATTTTTATGTAATGCATATGATGAAGAAGAAATTTCAGAAGGTGATGTAAGAACAGTTTTACATTTACATCCAGCACTAGCACCATATAAAGTTGCTGTATTACCACTTTCTAAGAAATTATCAGAAAAAGCAGAAGAAGTATATTCAAAACTTTCTAAAAAATTTATGTGCGACTATGATGAAGCTGGAAGTATAGGAAAACGTTACAGAAGAGAAGATGAAATAGGAACACCATATTGTGTAACTGTTGATTTTGATACATTAGAAGATAATTGTGTAACAATAAGAGATAGAGATACAATGGAACAAATAAGATTAAATATTGACGAATTAGAAAAATGGATAAATGAAAGAATAGAATTCTAATCAAGTATTTACTAGACTTTCAGTCATTTATATGATAAAATATATTATATATAATTTTATGAAAGGAGAAAGATTGTGATAATTACTCCAACATTTTACAGAGTCTTTAGAATCATAGAAAAAGGTAAACAGGATAAAGTCAAAACATTTTTTTATGATAATAAAGGAGAGTTGCTTTGTTCAGGAGAATTTTACAATCTGTCTCCTGAAGAATTTGATGATCTAAAAAATTTTTTAGATTGTCTAATAAAAATTAACAATACAAATGAAACCTCATTGGTTTTTGGTATTGTTGAATTGCAACATTTATTGGAGAAGTGGTCTAAATAAGGCCACTTCTTTAAATTGGTAATAATTTAAAAAGCTTCTATAAATTTTTTTCATATAAATCTTTTATAAACACATTTTGTTCTTCAAAATTATCTACAAATCCAACTTTAGCCACATTGTTATTTATTCCTTGAATCCATACAAGTCTGTTGTCGAAAAAAACATCACATTTTTCTTTATTATTTAAAATATTGTTAATTCTTTGTAATTCCATAATAAAACCTCCTTATAGCTTGTCAATTTAATATAATTATATCCATATAATATAAAAATATAACTAAAAATTGACTTATGATTATTTATAATATAAAATAATAATGTAAAAAACTAAAGAAAGAGGAAGGTAAAAATGATTATAAAAAACAAAAAGAAAAAAATTGAATTAAAAGAAGGAACTAAAATTTCAGTAGGGTTAAAAAAAGAAATAGAAAACAGTGAATATCAAGTAATTGCTGCTAAATTTAATAATGAATATAAAAATTTACAAGATGAATTAAATGAAGATGGAACAATAGAATTAATAGATATTAGTTCTGCAGAAGGAATGAAAGTATATAAAAGAACACTTGTGTATATTATGGGAAAAGCATTTGAAGAATGTTATCCAAAGGCTTTAATAACAGTTAATTACCAATTAAATAATGCAATGTTTTGTGATATAGATAATATGAAAGTTACAGATGAAATAGTAAAAACAATAAAAAATAAAATGAAAGAAATAATAGAAAAAGATTTAGAAATAAAAAAAGTTGTAATGACAAGAGAAAAAGCAAAGGAATTTTATGAAGAAAAAAATACATCAAGAGGGAAATTACAACTTGATCTTAAAGATAATCAAGAAATATATATGTATTTTTGTGAAGATTATTTTAACTATTGTTATGGAACACTTGCCAATAAAACAAGTTGCACAAAGGTATTTGATATGGAAAAATACAGTGATGGATTTTTAATAAGATTCCCAAGCACAAGTAATCCAGATAAAGTTCCAAAATATCATGAAACAAAAAAATTGTCATGGGCATTAAACGAATATGATGATATACACAAATTATTAAATTTAAATACTGTATATAAGTTAAATAAAGCAATAAAAGAAAAAAAAATTCAAGATATAATAATGCTAGATGAAGCATTACATGAAAAGAAAATTGCCCAAATAGCAGATAATATAGTTAAAAATAGAAAAGTTAAAATGATATTAATTGCAGGACCATCATCTTCTGGAAAGACAACGTTTGCAAAGAGATTAGGTGTTCAATTAAGATTAAATGGATTAAAACCTGTTACAATTTCAGTTGATAATTATTTTGTAGAAAGAGATCAAAATCCTAAAGATGAAAATGGAGAATATGATTTTGAATGTCTAGAAGCTATAGATTTAGATTTATTTAATGATCATTTATTAAAGTTGTTAAATGGTGAAGAAATTGATATGCCAGAATTTGACTTTGTTGTAGGAACCAAAAGATATAATGGTAAAAAAATGTCTTTAGCTAAAGACGAAGTACTTGTTATAGAAGGAATACATTGTTTAAATGATAAGTTAACAAGTAGAATACCTAAAGAACAAAAATATAAAATTTATATAAGTGCATTAACTGTTTTAAAAATGGATTATTATAATAGAATTTCAACAACAGATACAAGATTAATAAGAAGAATTGCAAGAGATAATAAGTTTAGAGGATATTCTGCTAAGCACACTATTGCTACATGGCATAAAGTAAATAAAGGTGAAGTCTCTAATATATTCCCATTTCAAGAAGAAGCAGATAGTATATTTAATACCTCATTAATTTATGAATTGGCAGCATTAAAAGATGATGTTATGCCATTGTTAGAAGAAATTGATAATACAAATCCTGAATATGCAGAAGCGCAAAGATTAATAAATATGTTAAAATATTTTGAATCAATCCCTAAAAATAAAGTACCAATTAATTCATTGTTACGTGAATTCTTGGGTGGAAGTGTTTTTGGAGATTAGAATGAAGGTTGAAATATGTTAAAAAATAGTAAATTTACAGAAATAG
The DNA here is from genome assembly GCA_934133175.1 of uncultured Clostridia bacterium. Lineage (GTDB taxonomy): Bacteria > Bacillota > Clostridia > TANB77 > CAG-508 > CAG-269. Next base: position 46,607 of record CAKPAX010000005.1, read on the forward strand.
ATGAAGAGTTTATTTGTCAAAATTGTGGAAAAAAAGTCTCAAAATTAGGATATTCATGTAGAAATCATTGTCCATATTGTTTGCATTCAAAACATGTGGATGTAAATCCAGGTGATAGAGCAGAAGAATGCAAAGGAGATTTAGAACCAGTTGCATTAGAAATTGATAGTAAAAAAGGATATGTTATTGTATTTAAATGTAAAAAATGTGGAAAAATAAGAAAAAATAAAGCAGCTAAAGACGATAATATGGATTTGATAATCGAATTAAGTTCTAAGCAAATATAAGAATACAGAGGAGGAGATATTTTGAAAAATACAGAAGAATTAGAGAAAGTTGCTAAAGATGTTAGAAAAGGTATAATTGAAGAAGTATATAGAGCTGAATCTGGTCATCCAGGTGGCTCTTTGTCAATTGCAGATATATTAACAGTTTTATATTTTAATGTATTAAATATAGACCCTAAAAATTCTAAATGGGAAGATAGAGATAGATTTGTTTTGTCAAAAGGACATTGTTCACCAGCTCTTTATAGTGTTCTTGCAAATAGAGGATATTTTGATAAAGAATTATTAAAAACTTTTAGAAATTTAGAAAGTAATTTACAAGGACATCCTGATATGAATAAAGTACCAGGTGTTGATATGACAACAGGTTCATTAGGACAGGGATTATCTGTTGCAAACGGTATGGCGATTGCTGGTAAATTGAATAATAAACAATATAGAGTATATTGTTTGTTAGGTGATGGTGAAATAGAAGAAGGACAAGTTTGGGAAGCGGCAATGACTGCTAATAAATATAAACTAGATAATTTATGTGTTATTGTTGATAATAATAATTTGCAAATAGATGGAACAATAGAAGAAGTAATGAGTTCATATCCAATAGATGAAAAATTTAAAAGCTTTGGGTTTCAAATAATAAATATTGATGGTCATAATATTCAAGAAATAATTGATGCTTTTGATGTTGCAAAAAATGTTAAAGGAAAACCAACATGTATAATTGCCAAAACAATAAAAGGCAAAGGAGTATCCTTTATGGAAAATAAAGCAGAATGGCATGGTAAGGCTCCGACAGAAGAACAGTATAATTTAGCAATAGAAGAATTAAATTAAAGGAGAATATTATATGAAAGAAGAGAAAAAGGCAACACGCCAAAGTTATGGAGAAGCTTTAGTAGAGCTTGGAAGAAAAAATAAAAATATAGTAGTTTTTGATGCAGATTTAGCTACTGCAACAAAAACTGTAATGTTTGCAAAAGAATTTCCAGACAGATTTTTCGATATGGGAATTGCAGAACAAGATATGATATCAACAGCGGCAGGAATATCAACTTGTGGTAAAATACCATATGTAAGTACATTTGCAATGTTTGCAGCTGGAAGGGCATATGATCAAATAAGAAATAGTGTATGTTATCCAAAATTAAATGTAAAAATATGTGCAACACATGCTGGAATAACTGTTGGAAAAGATGGAGCTACTCATCAAATGATTGAAGACTTATCATTAATGAGAACAATACCTAATATGACAGTAATGTGTACATCTGATGATATTCAAACAAAATGGGCAGTTGAAGAGATTTCTAAAGTGAATGGACCAGTTTATTTAAGATTATGCAGAACAGCATCAAATGTAATATATGAAGAAAATCAAAAATTTGAAATGGGTAAGGCCGTACAAATTGGAAATGGTACAGATGGAACTGTTTTTGCTACAGGAATTACTGTTGCTGAAGCATTAAAAGCAAAAAAAGAATTAAAAAAATTAGGGATAGATATAAGAGTTGTAGATATACACACTATTAAACCAATTGATGAGGGTATTATTATAAAATCTGCAATAGAAACCCAAAAATTGATTTCAATAGAAGATCATAATATTATTGGAGGTTTAGGTTCAGCAATTTCTGAAGTTTTAACTACTAGATATCCAAAAAAACTTGAGAGAATAGGAATAGGAGATACTTTTGGAAAATCTGGAAGTTCAGATGAGTTAATGAGATATTTTGGAATAACTAGCGATAATATTATTGATAAATTTATAAATTAAAGATACATTTAATCTTATTGTTAATAAATAGCAATAAGATTTTTTTCTATAATTTTATTAAAATTGATATTATTTTTTTGTGAAAATTGTGTGAATTTTACAAAACAAAGAAAAATAAAGAAAAAAGATAAAAAAGGCAAAAAAACCAACAATTTCTATCTTTTTTTTCATAATAAAGTATTGCAAAAAATATACATTATTGTTATGATATTGTTGAATAAAATTATATAGTTGACAATAGTTTAGTGAGGTATAAAGATGATAGAATTTAGAAATGTAAGCAAGACTTATGATACAGGAACAAAGGCTGTGAAAAATGCTAATTTTGTTATAAATAAAGGAGAATTTGCATTTTTAGTAGGAACCTCAGGAAGTGGTAAGTCTACATTAATAAAACTAATATTAAAAGAAGAAGAACCAACATCAGGAAATATAATAATAAATGGTAAAGATACAACGTATTTAAAACAAAGTAGAATTCCATATTTAAGAAGAAGTATGGGAGTTGTTTTTCAAGACTTTAGGCTATTACCAGATAAAACAGTATATGATAATGTTGCATATGCAATGTATATAGTAAGAGCAACGCCAAGACATATTAGAAGACAGGTTCCAATGGTACTTTCTTTAGTAGGACTAAGTGGAAAAGCTAAAATGTATCCAAACGAATTATCTGGTGGAGAGCAGCAAAGAGTAGCATTAGCAAGAGCGTTAGTTAATAATCCATCAATGCTTATTGCTGATGAACCAACAGGAAATTTAGATCCAGAAACAGCATGGGATATTATGAACTTATTAAATGATATAAATATGAGAGGAACAACAGTTGTTGTTGCAACACACGCCAAAGATATAGTAGATAAAATGAAAAAAAGAGTTATACATATTAATAAAGGCGAAATAGTAAGAGATGATAAAAAAGGCGGTTATGATTATGAAATATAATATATTTACATATTTAATAGGAGAAGGATTTAAAAACGTATTTAAAAACAAAAAATCAACAGCAGCATCATTAATGATTATGTGTGCAACAATGATTATATTTGGAGTGTTTTTTATAATAGGAGAAAACATAAACCATTTTGTTAAAGAGGTAGAGGGAGCTCAAGGAATTCAAGTATTTATAAATACTGATGCAACAGATGAACAAATTAAAGAAATTGGAGAAAAGATAAGTGCATTAGATGGAGTAAATACAGTAACATTTGTATCTAAAGAAGCAGGATTAGAACAAATGAAAGAAAAGTTTAAAGAAAAAGAATATTTATTAGATACATATAAAGACAATAATATACTTCCAGATTCATATGTAGTAACTCTTACAGATTTAAATTTAAGTAGTCAAGTTCAAGAACAGATAAATCAAATGGAAAATATAAAAAGAATAACAAGTAGAGACGAAACTGTTAGTACATTAATAAATCTTGCAAATGGTGTAAGAATTATTACTGGTGTAATATTAATATTATTGGTTGTAATATCAGTATTTATAATTGCAAATACAATAAAACTTACAGTTCATGCTAGAAGAAAAGAGATATCTATTATGAAATATGTTGGTGCAACAAATAATTTTATTAGATGGCCATTTATAGTAGAAGGTATAATAATAGGTATTTTATCAGGTGCAATTTCGTTAACAATAGTTGGTGGAGGATATAATTTTATAGCAAATCAAATAGTAAATTCTCAATTTATGAAAATAACTAATATGAGTTTAGTAGGATTTTCAGATATGTTTAATTTAATAGTAATAATATATTTGTTATTAGGAATAGGAATAGGTGTTTTAGGAAGTACTATTTCTATGAGAAAATATTTAAAAGTTTAAAAAGGAGTGGAAACACATGCGTAAATTCTTATGTGTGGTTTTAGCTTTAATAATAAGTAGTATAGCTTTATTTTCATATGCAGAAAATGTGGATGAATTACAAACGAAATCTAATGAAATAAAAAATCAAATTAACCAGTCGAATGAAAAACTAGATGATGTAAAAAATGAATTGTCAGCAAATTTGCAACAAGTCCAAAAATTAGATGAAACGATAGAAAATGCAGAAAAACAATTAAATGAACTAAACACAAAAATAGAAAATTTACAGAAAAATATTGACCAAATACAAGAAAAATTAAATAAAGTCCAAAAGGAATATGATAAACAAAAAAAGATGCTAGAAGAAAGATTGGTTTCTATATATGAAGAAGGAGATGTTCAGTATATAGATGTGTTACTTAGTTCTACTAGTTTATCAGATTTTTTGTCTAATTATTATTTAATAACAGAATTAGCAACATATGATACACAGTTATTAAATGAAGTTGAAACACAAAAAAATATTATAGAAGAACAAAATAAAAAACTTAGTGAACAAAAAGAACAAATGGCAGAAAATAAACAAACTCAATTGAAAACTTCTAAAGTATTACAGAATAATAAAACTTTAAGGGAACATTATATATCACAATTATCAGAACAAGAACAAAAAATTCAAGGAGATATAGATGAATATAATAAACAATATAAAGAAATAGAAGCAGAAATTTTAATGTTATCTAAAAACGTTATAAGTGAAGAATATATTGGTGGAATTATGGCTTGGCCAATTCCGGGTTATACAAGAATTACATCACAATATGGAATGAGAACACACCCAATTACAGGTGTATATAAATTACATACAGGTGTTGATGTTGGTGCACCAATAGGAGCGAATTTTATAGCAGCAAATGATGGAGTTGTTACAAAGGCTAGTTATAATGGAGCGTATGGAAATATGGTTATAATTGATCATGGAGGAGGAGTTTCAACATTATATGCTCATGGATCTGAAATAGTGGTACAAGCAGGCCAACAAGTAAAAAAAGGTGATGTTGTATTAAAAGTCGGATCAACAGGATATTCAACAGGAGCTCATGCACATTTTGAGGTAAGAATAAATGGACAACCAGTAAATCCGATGGATTATATAACTTCAACTAATAAAAAAACAACAGATAGTACTTTAAGTCAAGAAAATAACACAATAGAAAATAATACAGTAAATAATTAATTATGAAAATTATGGGAGGAAAAGATGAAGAATATATTTATTAAAATATTGGCAGTAATGTTAATAATAGTATTTATATTACAATACAGTTTTGTAATGGCAACTAATTCTAAATCAGAACTGCAAGGACAACAATCAGAAATAGATCAACAAATAAAAGAAAAAGAAGAGAAATTAGAAGGAATAAAAACTGAAAAATCTGAAACATTACAACAAGTGGAAAATTTAATCTCTCAAATTTCAGAATATGAATCAGACATAGATGATTTAGATGATCAAATAGAAGAATTAAATGGAAAAATAAAAGATTCCGAAGAAGAATTACAAAAAGAACAAAAGGAATATGATGAAAATGAACAAGCTTTGAATGAGAGATTAGTAGCTGTATATGAAAATGGAGAAACATCATATTTGGATTTTTTGCTTTCATCAGAAGGATTAACAGATTTTATTTCTAATTATTTTTTAGTGTCAGAACTTGCTACATATGACACAGATTTATTAGAGTCTATCGAAAAAAAGAAAAATCAAATAGAAGAGCAAAAAAAGAAATTAGAAGAAAGCAAAACTGAGTTAAATAATACAAAAACAAGCAAAGAGGCAAAACAAAAAAAATTGTCAACTGCTAAAACAGAAAAAAGCAAGTATGCAGCTAAACTTTCAGAAGACGAAAAAAGCACTCAAGCAGAACTTGAACAATTTGAAAAAGACAAACAAGAAATTACTGCAAAATTGAAAAAAATAGCAGAACAAGAAGAAGCTGCAAGAAGACAACAAGGAAATAGCGGAACAACTATAATATCTGGTAATCCAAGTGCAAGTGGTTATATTTTTCCTGTTTCTGGTTTAAGTAAAGCAAATATAAGAAATAAATCTTATCCTTCTTATAAAGGACATACAGGTGTAGATGTAAATATTGGGGTTACAGGAAAAAGTGTAGTTGCAGTAAAATCAGGAACAGTAGTAATATCACAAGCATTAAAAAATTCAAGTGGTGGATATAGAAGCTATGGAGAATATGTTGTAATAAGTCATGGAGATGGAACAATGACATTTTATGCACATATGTTAGCTAATTCAAGAAGAGTTCAAGTTGGATCACATGTATCACAAGGACAAGTTATAGGAACAGTTGGATCAACCGGAAATTCAACGGGAACCCATTTACATTTTGAAGTTAGGGTAGGAGGAAGACCTGTTAATCCATTACCATATTTGCCATAATTATATAGATAGAATGATGAATAGAATTTCTTTATGATTTTATATCATTTAGAAATTCTTAAATTCATGTTTTAATAAAATTTATAACATAAAAATTATACTTTTAAATATAAAATAATAAGGATAATAATATAAAGGAGATTGCAATGAAAGAAAATAAATCAGAGAGAATTTATAAAATAATAATGTTAATAATAGTAACTGCGTTTATAACATTTTTTATAACATCATTAAGTATGTATTCATATTTTACTAAAAATGATAAAGGAGTTGTACTAGTACAACAATCAAAATCTTCATCTGAATTAGAAAATAAATTAAGTCAGTTTAAATCTTTAATAGATAAATATTTTTTAGGAGATGTTGATGAAGAAAAATTAGAAGAAAGTGCAATAAAGGGATATATAGAAGGGCTAGACGATAAATATACAGAATATATTTCAAAAGAAGATATGAAAGATTATAAAGCAGAAATATTAGGAAATTTTGTTGGCGTAGGAATTTACATGACTAAAGATGAAAATGCTAATAGAATTGCTGTTTTGTCTCCAATAAAAGATAGTCCAGCAGAAAAAGCAGGTATATTACCAGGGGATTTAATAATAAAAGTTGATGATGTAGAATATACTGCAGGTGATATGTCTGTTGCTGCAAATAAAATAAAAGGTGAAGAAGGTTCAAATGTAAAAATAGAAATATTAAGAAATGGAGAAAGTTTAACATTTAATATGAAAAGGGAAAAGATTAAAACAAATCCGGTTACAGCAAAAAAATTAGATAATAATATTGGATATATTTCTTTCTCTAGTTTTGATGAAGGAACAGCAAAAGATTTTGAACAAAAATTTAAAGAATTAAGTTCGCAAAATATTACATCATTAATTATAGATTTAAGAAATAATGGTGGAGGAATTGTAGATGAAGCAATAGAAATTGCTAATTGTATTGCTGATAAAGATTCTACATTGTTAATAACAGTTGATAAAAATAAAAATGAGGAAATAACAAAATCAACTAAGGATCCTATTATAAAAATGCCTATAGTTATTTTAGTAAATGAAAATACTGCAAGTGCATCAGAAATATTATCTGGAGCTCTAAAAGATTTAAACAAAGCAACAATAGTTGGAAAAAAGACATACGGAAAAGGTGTTATACAACAATTTCTAACATTATCAGATGGAAGTGGATTAAAAATAACTTCTAATGAATATTTTACACCAAATAGAACAACTATAAATAAAGTAGGAATAGAGCCAAATGAAGTTGTAGAATTACCAGAAAATGTGAAAAACGTTTTGAGTGTAGAACAAAAAGACGATACACAATTACAAAAAGCAATAGAAATATTAAAAAATAAGTAAAGGAAGAAAATAAATGAATTTAGCAAATAAATTAACAATTTTTAGAATATTTTTAGTTCCAATTATGGTAGTAATTCCATTTTTTAATATATCAGGTGAAATGTTTGGAATTCCTTATTCTTTTATAATAATAGATGCAATCTTTATAATTGCATCTATTACAGATAAATTAGATGGATATATAGCAAGATCAAGAAATCAAATAACAACATTTGGCAAATTTTTAGATCCACTAGCAGATAAGATACTAGTATTAGCAGCAATGATTATGCTTGTGGAAGTTGGAAAGTTACCAGCTTGGATTCCTATAATTGTATTAGCAAGAGAATTTATAGTATCAGGATATAGATTAGTTGCTGTAGAAAAAGGTGGAAAAGTTATTGCTGCATCAATTTGGGGCAAACTTAAAACAGTTACACAAATGTTAGCAATTATATTAGCATTTATAGATTTAAATGCATTTGCAACATGTTTTAAAGGAAATTTATCAGGATATAGTTTTGTGATTAATTTAATTGTAACAATTTTAATGATAATATCTGTTATAGCAACTATATTTTCTGGTTGGGATTATATAAAAGATGGAAAAAATTTATTAAAAGATTAAAAGTTTTTATAAATAATTAATGATAATACATAATAAACTTGACAAAATAAAGGAATTGGATTAATATATTAAGAAATTCAATCCAAATAAGGAGGAAATAAAATGGACGAGAAAGAAGTAATATTAACACAAGAAGGATATGATAATTTAGAAAAACAATTAGAATATCTTAGAACTGAAAAAAGAACAGAAATAGCAGAAAGAATTAAAGTTGCATTAGGATTTGGAGATTTATCAGAAAACTCAGAATATGATGAAGCCAAAACAGCACAATCAGAAAACGAAGTTAAGATAGCTGAATTAGAAAATAAATTAAGATATGCAAAAATAATAGATGAATCAGAAATAGACACAAAAACAGTTCAAATAGGAAATTGTGTTAAAGTGTTAGATATGGAATTTAATGAAGAAGTTGAATACACAATAGTAGGATCAACAGAAGTTGATTTAGCTGAAAATAAAATATCTAATGAATCACCAGTAGGAAAAGCACTTTTAGGAGCAAAAAAGGGTCAAATTGTTGATGTTGATGCTCCAGCAGGTGTTATGCAATATAAAATTTTATCTATAAAAAAATAATAAGTAAAAAAGTGAACATTTTTTAATGTTCACTTTTTGTATACTATAGCAGGATTATTAAAATAACTTAGATATTTAAAGCACTTTCTAATGCAAGTTTAATCATATTATTTAAACCAGTTTGTCTTTCTTCTGGTGTAGCAATTTTATCAATATATTTAGAATCAACTACGCTCATTAAACAAGCTGCTTTTTTATTTAAAAGTTTGGCATTATAGAATAGAGCAAAGGCTTCCATTTCTGCACCAAGTGGATTAAGATTTTTGGGTAATCTTTCTAAAAATTTATTTACATCAGTCATATAAACATCAAAACAATCAGTACAAACGGTATTTCCTTTAAAAATATTTATATTTAAATCTTTTGCAGTATTAGAAATTATATCATTTAAATATTTATCAGAATAAGATAAATGACAATCATCGTTATTTAATGTTAATGCATAATTACTTTCTGAATATGCAGCTTCTGATAAAATGATATCAAACAATTTATTATTTGGCATATATCCACCACAAGAACCTATTCTAATTATTGATTCTACATTATAAAATTTATATAATTCATAAGTATAAATACCAACACTAGGTATTCCCATACCATGTGCCATAACCGTTAATTGTTTTCCTTTATATTTTCCGGTATATGCATACATACCACGTACAGAATTAACTAATTTATAATCTTCTAAAAAATTTTCTGCAATATATTTTGCTCTTAATGGATCACCAGGCATTATAACTATTTTTGCAATATCTCCTAAATTTGCTTCATTATGAGGTGTAGACATTTAAATTCCTCCTTTAATTTTATTTGTATTCAAATTATATGTTTAATAAATATATTTGTCAAATAATATTAAAATATATTAAAATGATGTTTACAAAAATAAATATATAAGATAGAATATAAGCCGATTAACAAATGAAAAGGAGAATAATAAAAATGAAAAAACAAAATAATAATAAAGGTATAACATTAATAGCATTGGTAATAACAATTATTGTTCTTTTAATACTTGCAGGGGTAACTATAAGTTTATTAACAGGAAAAAATGGTATATTGACACAAGCACAAAAAGCTAAAGAATTAAATGAAATATCAGATTTTGAAGAACAAATAAAATTAGCTGTATTAACATCAAAAATTAACTCGGATTCAAAAATAGATTTAAATACTTTAGAAAGTGAAATAAAAAAAATAAGTGATGTAGAAATAGCCCAAAAATCAAATGATAACGAATTGCCTTGGATAGTGAAAAAAAGAGAAAAAACGTGTATTATAGAAAGTGATGGTACGATAAAGCTAGATAGTGTTCAGGAAGATATAACAGAAGAAGCGGGACTATATAATACAAATAATGAAATGGTTGTATCTTGGAATGAATTAGTTGAAAAATATGGATTAGACTTATCTAAGGATTATACACCAACAACTTATGAAACTGATGAGACTTCATTATATAATATTTTAAAGAACAATGAATTTGATGAAAAAAAATTAGTGATAGGTAATAATATTAATAAAATAGGAACATATGCTTTTATTGGATGTACAAAGTTGCTAGATGTACAAATTCCTGATTCTGTTGTAGAACTTGGAAATGCAGCATTTCAAGGAACAAATGTAGAAAATGTACGATTATCTAATAATTTAACTAGTATAGGAATAGGAATGTTTTCAGGATGTAATAAATTACAAAGCATAAATATTCCAGATAATATTACCGAAATACAAAATGGAGCCTTTTCTAGTGCAAGAGCATTAAAATCTGTAAATATGTCTAAAAATATAAATAAAATTGGTGATGGAGCATTTCAAGGAGCTGCTTTAAGTGGTGATTTAAAATTTTATGCACCAATTGAATATGTTGGAAATGGAGCATTTTCAAATACTTCAATTAGTTCAGCTGTATTCGAAAATAATGTTAAAAACTTTGGAGCAGGTGTGTTTTCAAATTGTAGTCTATTAACATCTATTGAACTTAGAGGAGGAGTTGATTCACTTACTCCAGGAGCTTTTGGTGGAAGTATTGCACTTGAAAGCATTTATTTTGGTGAAGGTACAACAGAACTATCTTTTAATGCATTAGCAGGATGCAATAATTTGAAAAATGTTGTATTACCTAAAACTATAACAAAAATTTCAGATTCGGCATTTGGTGGAGATAAAACATTAACTGAAATAAATATACCAGAATCTGTAACTGAAATAGGAAATTCAGCATTTGGAGGCTGTGAATCTTTGACTTCAATAACAATTCCAAGTTCTGTTATTACAACAGGTACACTTTTATTTACACAAGATTATAAATTAGAAACTGTAATATTAAAAGGAGATATTAGTTCAGGATATAATAAGAAAATGTTTGATGGATGTCCTTCAATAAAAAATATAAAGTTTGAAGGTAATTATAGTATAACTGATAGTATAATTAGTAGTGATTTGGTAAATTTAGAGACAGTATATTTTGCAAGTGCAACTCAATTGCCAAATGGAATGTTTGCAGCTAAATATAGTAAATTGCAAAATATAGTTTTACCAAATAATTTAGAAACAATTTCAGCTGGAATGTTTAATGCTTGTGTAGCATTAAAAACAATACAGATTCCAACAAGTGTAAAAACAATAGGTATGGGAGCTTTTGCAGGATGCACAGACTTAGAAGTAACAATTCCTGATGGGGTTGAAACTATAGAAAGTGGTGCATTTGGAGATGTTAAACATATATATTACAATGGACCTGCTACAGATATAAGCAATACAAATTGGGGAGCAAAGTTAATGAATTAATAATTTGTCAAAAATTTTAGAAAAAACTTGATTTTTGATTGTAACAATGATAAGATGATTAATGTAAATAATAGATTAAAAAAAAACCGATTTTGGAATTTCTTTTTAATCTATTTTTTCATTTTGAGGATTAGGAGGTATAAAATGAACACAAAATATATTTTTGTAACAGGAGGAGTTGTATCAGGATTAGGAAAAGGAATTACAGCTGCATCATTGGGAAGGTTATTAAAAAACAGAGGTTATAAAGTTACAATACAAAAATTTGACCCATATTTAAATGTTGATCCAGGAACGATGAGTCCATATGAGCATGGTGAAGTTTTTGTGACAGATGATGGAGCGGAAACAGATTTAGATTTAGGACATTATGAAAGATTTATAGACGAAAACTTGACTAAAAATTCAAGTGTAACAATGGGAAAAATATATTCACATGTTATAGAAAAAGAAAGAAAGGGAGATTACTTAGGAAAAACTGTACAAGTAATACCACATGTTACAAATGAAATAAAAGAAAAAATATACAGTTTTGAAAATACAGATACAGATATAGTTATAACAGAATTAGGTGGTACAGTTGGAGATATAGAAGGATTATCAATAATAGAAGCAATAAGACAAGTGGGATTAGAAAAAAACCCAGAAGATGTATTATATATACACGTAACACTTTTACCATATATATTTGGTTCTAATGAAATTAAATCAAAACCAACACAACATTCTGTAAAGGAATTACAAGGTTATGGAATTAAACCAAATATACTAGTTTGTAGAACTGAAACAGATATACCAGAATCAATAAGAGAAAAATTGGCTTTATTCTGCAATGTAAGAAAAACTAGTGTAATTCAAAATAAAACAGCAGATAATTTATATGCAGTACCATTAATGCTAGAAGAAGAAGGATTAGCAAGAGAAGTTTGCAATTATTTAAAATTAGATAAATATATTCCTGATAATAGTAAATGGGAAGAAATGATACAAAACATTAGGCAAATAGGTGATGAAACTGTAAAAATTGCTATAGTAGGAAAATATATACAGTTAGAGGATTCATACATTTCTGTAATGGAAAGTTTAAGACATGCAGGATTTGCAAATAAAGTAAGAGTTGATATTGAATTAATAGATTCAGAAACAATAAATAAAGAAAATGTAAAAGAAAAATTGAAAGGAATACAAGGAATTGTTGTTCCTGGAGGCTTTGGAAATAGAGGAATAGAAGGAAAAATAGAAACAATAAAATATGCAAGAGAAAATAAAATTCCATTTTTAGGTATATGTTTAGGTATGCAAATGGCTGTTGTTGAATATGCTAGAAATGTATTAGGATTACAAGATAGTAATTCTGCAGAATTTAGTGAAACAACTAAAAATCCAGTTATACATATAATGGAAGATCAAAAGGATGTTGATCAAAAGGGTGGAACTATGAGACTTGGAAGTTATCCTTGTAAAATAAAGGAAGGAACACTTGCAAGAAAATTATATAATCAAGAAATGATAAATGAAAGACATAGACATAGATTTGAATACAATAATGATTATAAAGAAAGATTAGAAAATGCAGGATTAATATGTTCTGGTACTTCACCTAATGGTCAATTAGTAGAAATTGTAGAGTTACAAGAAAAAGAACATCCATATTTTATAGCAGGACAATTTCATCCAGAATTAAAATCAAGACCAAATAAACCAGCTCCATTATTTGTAGGATTAGTGGAAGCAGCTAAAAAAATAAAATAAAATATAAAAGGGGAAGAAAAATGAAAAAATTTATTAAGAATATAACAAAAGTATTAATTTTACTTGTAGCAGTATGTGTTATGCTATCAAAACCAATAAATGCAGATGTGGGATATCATTCAAGCTATAGTGGAGGAGGGTCACATAGTTCATCATCTAGTTCGCATAGTTCATCATCACATAGCAGTTCATCATCAGGGTCATCACATAGTAGTTCTAGTTCCTCAAGTGATGACGGCGAAGGGTCAATTGCTGGATTGATAATTTTTCTAATCATCATGGCAATAATAATTTATGCATCAAAAAAGGGCGGAAAATTTGTACCAGGAAATATTAATTTAAATAATATTTCAGTTTCAGATAACACAAATAGTGTAGAAGCAAAAATAAGAGAAATAGATCCAATGTTCTCTGCAGAGGATTTTATGTCATATAGTAGAGAAGTATTTGTAAAATTACAAACAGCATGGATGGATAAAAAATGGGAAGAAATTAGACCATTTGAAAGCAATGAATTATTTGAGCAACATAGACAACAATTACAATATTTAATAGATAATAATCAAACAAATATGATGGAAAAAATATGTGTAAGATATACATGCTTAAATAGCTTTAGACAAGATGGAGATAAAGAAATAATTACAATGACATTAAAATCAGCTATGAAAGATTATACAATAGATGATAAAACTAAAAAGGTAGTTCAAGGTAATCCGAATGAAGATGTGTATATGGTATATACATTAACATTTATGAGAAAAGCAGGAGTTAAGACAAAAGAAGGAACAGAAAAAACATCTACAACAAATTGTCCAAATTGTGGAGCACCAACAAAAATTACAAGTTCAGGAAAATGTGAATATTGTGGAAGCATTATAACAACAGGAGAACATGGTTGGGTACTTTCTGGATTAGAAGGAACAAGAGGAATGTAAAGTGAGTTTTTTATTAGGTTTTTTAGGAGCAATAATCGGAATAATTTTTATAATAATAGTAATTATAGTATTTATAATAATTGGTGTTAGTAAAAGTGTAGGAATAAATGATTTAAAAACAATATTTGGAGCTGCTAAAAATGCAAAACAAATAGCAGAAGAAGATGCATATAGACAAAAAAATGTAAGTGGAATAACAAAGTTACTAGAACCAGAAATATTAAGAGATTTTCCAGATTTTAATAAAAATTTGTTGTATTCTATAGCAGAAAGTAATTTAAGAAAAATATTTTCTGCTATAGAAAATAAATCTTTAGCTGGAATAGACAAAGATGAAGAGTTGATATTGATATTACCAAAACTAAAGGAAAAAATAGAAGATATCAAAGAAAGAAAAGTAGAAATAAAATATGATGATATAGTATTTCATGCAAATGCAATAAAAAAATATGAAAAAGTAAAAGGGATGGCAACAGTTACTATATCAACAACTTTAGAATATTATTATAAAAATAGTGACAAAAAGGAAAATTTATGTAATAATATAAAAAGACAAACAAGATATACATGTGAATTTGTATATATATATGATGAAACAAAATTAGAAAAGAAAAATAATATAATTGTAATTAATTGTCCAAATTGTGGTGCACCATTAAGGAATTTAGAACTTGGTGAGTGCGAATATTGTTCATCACATTTTGAGCCGATAAATTTAAAATTATGGAAAATGTCATCATATAAAGAAGATTATAAATAAAATGGAGGTTTTATTATGGGATTAATTAAAGCAGCAGTAGGTGCAGTAAGTAGCACACTACATGATCAATGGAAGGAAGCAATTAGATGCGAAGATATGTCAAATGACGTATTAATGGTAAAAAAAACAACACCTAATGGGGTTATATCAAATAAAAGTACAGTTATAGTAGCACCAGGACAATGTGCTATTATATATGATAATGGTAGAGTTATAGATGCAACAGCAGAAGAAGGTGTTTATACATTTGATGATTCATCAACACCATCATTCTTTGCAGGACAATTTGGAGACGTATTTAAAGAAATGTGGCAAAGATTTACATATAATGGTGCAACAGCAAAACAACAAGCTGTATTCTTCTTTAATATTAAAGAAATAGTTGATAATAAATTTGGAACACCAGCACCAATACCATTTCAAGATTGGTCACATCCAATACCAAATCAAATGACAGGAACAATAACACCACTAAGAGTTGAAGTTAAATGCTTTGGTAAATATACATTTAAAGTTTCAAATCCAGCAGTATTTATGAGTGAAATGGCAGGAACATCTGAAGTATACAGAAAAGAAATGGTAGTAGAACAAATAAGAACAGAAGTTATTAGTTCATTCCAAAACGTATTAAATGAATTAGGAAATTCTGAACATAAAGTTCCAGTTCTAGAGTTACCAAGTCAAACAGATGAAATAAAAGCAATGATGGATGAAAAAGTATTTGATGAGCAAATTAGAAGAAGAGGACTTTCTTTAGTAGGATTTGCTGTTGAATCAGTAACATTAGATGAAGAGTCAGAAAAGAAAATAGACGATTACGAATTAAGTTCAAATGCAAATATGCAACAAGGAAGACTTGTTGGTGCATATGCAGATGCAGTTAAAGATGCTGCAAATAATAGTAATGGTGCTGCAAATGGTTTCATGGGAATTGGAATGATGAATATGGCATCTGGAGGAATGATGGGAGGAGTAACACAAGGACCTTGGCAAAATAATGGTCAACAACCAGTACAACAACCAGTTCAACCAACAGCTCAACAAGAAACTCAACCAGTACAAGAAGGGAAAAAGGCTAAATTTTGTTCAGAATGCGGAGCAAAAGTAGAAGAAAATGCTAAATTTTGTCCAGAATGTGGAAATAAATTACAATAAAATATAAAAATTAAAGATTCTCTATAAAATTATTGTTTAATAGAGAATCTTGTTTTATTTTACGAAAATATTACAGTTGTATTACAGTATGTTATAAATTATTGACACTAAATATATGAAATGATATAAATAATAATATATAAAAACAAAAGAGGAGGATTTATCAATGAAAAGTAATACTAACAAAGGTATAACTTTAATTGCTCTTGTAATAACAATAATAATTTTATTGATATTAGCAGGAGTAACCATAGCAATGTTAACAGGAGAAAATGGTATATTAAATCAAAGTCAAAAAGCAACAATAGAAACATACCATGGAACTGTAAAAGATCAAGTAATACTAGGAGTAAATCAATATCATGTTGATAAAAATACAACTGGTGTTAGTGAAGATGTAGTTGCGTATTTAGTATCAAATGGATATGCAAAACAAGTAACAGGTCAAGAATATTATAGAGTAAGTGTAGAATCTGTTGCCAAAAATATAAAAACAGGAAAAGGAGCAACTAAAGATGATGGAGACATATATGTAATAGAAGAATATAAATCATCAAGTGCAAATTCAGTAAGAATAGCATCTACATCAAAAGCAGATGTACAAAGTAGCATAAAAGTTGCAGATGAATCAGCTGGAAGTACAAAACAATATGTTTTAAGATATTATGATAAATCAGGTAATACAAAAGATTTATTATACTTGTCTGGAAATGGTAGTTATGTAGATCCAAATCCAGGTGGAGACGATTCAGATGGAGATAATACTGGTGGAGATGATAACCCAGGCACAAAACCAGAAAATGACGATAAGCCAGGAATAAATTCAGCAAAGGATAAAGATACAGAAAAACCTGAAGATGAAGATGAAGATGATGACACAAAAATACCAGAAATAACAAAGGTTGCAAAAGAAATAAAATGTATAGAAGATTTAATAGATGTTGCTGTTGATGTTAATTTAAAAGGAAAAAGCTATGAAAATGAAAAAATAGTATTAACAAAAAGTTTAGATTTTACAAACAAATCTGATTATAGGGATCCAGATCATTATTATAGTTATAATGGAGAAAATACAGAATATTATTCACTAGATTCATTAAATCAAGTTACAACATCAGGTGGAACGACAGTAGCTGATGCTGATACAACAAATGATACATATCCACCATCAGCAAATGTATATGATGAATTGCAAGTATCAAGTGGTTTCCCAGCACCAGGATTTTATCAAATAGGAGATACAGAAGAAAATCCATTTAAAGGTGTATTTGATGGTCAAGGTAATACAATAAGTAATATGGCAATTACATCAAACAAAATATATAATCAAGGAAATCATGCAAGAAATATTATAGGAATGTTTGGATATAATTCTGGATATGTATATAATTTAAATCTTACTTTAGCAGACATGAAATTATATGATTCAGTTCCAATTGGTATTTTAGTAGGATATAATAATGGAGTAATAAAAGAATGTAGTGTTAATGCAGAATTAAATTTAAATCAAGCACCGCCTACTACATTTGCAGTTATTTCAGCAATGAACACAGGAAAAATTAATAAATGTAAAACTTTAGGAACATATACATTTGGTAATCAGCCAACAGATTTTGGAGTGGTAACTACAACCAATACGGGATCCATAACTAACTGTAATATTGAAGGAACATACAACTTAAGTAATTCACCAACTAATTTTAGTATTGTTTCAACAACAAATGAAGGAAAAATAAGAAAATGTGAAATAAATCCAACCGTAAATATAACTGATAAAAGTAGCTATCCAAAGAAATTTTCTATAGTAGCAAATAATAATTCTGGACAAATATATAAATGCAATATTGCTGGTGAATATAGTCTAGTAGCTGGTACAACTGATAATATTGGGATTTTAGCATTAACAAATGAAAAAAATGGAATTATATTTTCATGTGATATAAAAGGAAAATTCCCAAGTTTTAATGGAAGTATACCATATTTTGGAGTAGTTTCAGCTGTAAATCTTGGTAAAATCAAACACTGCGTTGTCGAAAGTGATATTGAATATGGATTTTTACGGAGGAGTTACAAACTTTGGAGGATTAGTTGGAAGAAATGAAGGAACTGTGGCTTGTTGTGAAAATTATTATAGTAATAGTGGTATGAATGTTCAAACTTGTGCAGGTGGAATTGTTGCAGAAAATGATGGTACAGTAGCCAATTGTATAAATTATGGTGGATTCAATGTTACAACAGGAGCAAATTTAGGCGGAATAATAGGTAAAAATAATAGTACAGCAACAGTTGAAGATTGTAATAATGGTCAAAAAGATGCAGAAAATCCTGTAATATCAGGAAGTTCTACAGTTTCTGGAATAGCCGGAATTATAGGAGCTACAGGTGCAGCAGATGAATTTACAATAAAAAATTGTTATAATTATATGAATATAAATGGAAATTATTCAGCTGGTATTATAAACGAAACAGGATTAATAAATACAATAAATATAATGGATTGCGAAAACTATGGTGAAATAAAAGCTGGAAATGGAGCAGCTGGAATTGCATTAACTAATAATTTAAATGGTGGTTCAGGAACATTGTTTAATATAAATAAATGTACAAATAATGGAAATGTAAATGGAGGCTATACAACATGTGGAGGAATAGTTGCAAGGTTGGAATATTATAATGAAGTAACAATATCAAATTGTGTGAACAATGGACAAGTAACTCAAGATACCAATTATAGTGGAGGGATTGTAGGAAGAATAGAAAGTAATAAAATAACAATTAGTAAATGTCAAAATAATGGTGCTATAAATGCAGGACAAGAAACAGGTGGAATATTAGGAGAAGTAAACGGACCAATAAAAATAGAAAATTGTAAAAATACAGGAAAAATAAATGAAAAAATATCATCTAATGGTATTGGAGGAATAGTTGGTTATTGTAAAAGTACTGTAACTATAAGTGGATGTGAAAATACAGAACTAGTTAATGGATACTGGGGAGTTGGAGGAATTTTAGGATGGCCATGTGCAAGTTTTGAAGTTCAAAATTCTAAAAATTCTGGAAGTGTAAAAGGTTCATATGAAGATGCAGCAGGTATTGTAGGATATACAAATAGCAGTTCAGGAAGTACGGGAAATGTTTTTGGATGTATAAATACTGGAGAAATAAGTGGAAAAGCCAGATTGGCTGGAATAGTAGGAGTAAATAATATAGATAGTAACCTTACAATTCAAAATTGTATAAATGAAGGAAATATTACAGGTTCTACTGATGATATATCTGGAATATGTGGATATATGAAGGGAGCTAAAATATATAATTGTGGTAATAAAGGTGCTATATCTGGTAAATATGCTGCAGGTATAGGTGGTCATTTTGAGAATGGAGAAATTATAAATTGTTTTAATACTGGTAGTATAGCTGGAACAACATCTAACTTTGGTGGAGGAATTGCTGGTTTTGGTACCTCAGGTTTAATAAAGAATTGCTATAATGCTTCTACAGACATAACAAATGGTGGAGGTATAATATCTTGTGGAGGAGATAGCTTTAAATTAGAAAATGTATATAATATATCAGGAATAAATGCAATGGTAACTAATTATACAGGAATGACTCTAACACAAACTGTTACAACAATGGGAGAAACTGATATGAAGGCAGAAAGTTTTGTAACAACATTAAACAATAATAAAGAAAATTATTCTTCTTGGAAACAAGATACATCAACTACAAATAAAGGATATCCAATATTTGAATAACAAAATAAAAAAGTAGTGAAATATTATTTCGCTACTTTTTTATAGTATATAAATTACTGATTACCTAAGAGGCTCATCTTCTTCAAGACAACTTTCAACTAAAGAATTTTCTATATTCTCAGATAAAATAGTATTAATAAAAAGTTGTCTATCCATACAAACAGTAACAAATTTATTATCTTCTTTATTTTTTTCCATTAGACGATTTAATATATCTACTATCCTTTTAGAAAGAATAGTATTAGCAACTTGATCATATATGCTTGGGTCTGATTTTAATCTGTTAGGATGTATTAAATTTCGCTTTATATTATGTTCTGTCAAAGAAAAATTCTTACTAAATAATAAACTTATAGTTTTCTTTTTATATGATATAGTATCTAGGACTTTGTTTAAAAACTCTTTTGTCACTAAATCAGCATTTTCAGTATCTATATTTAAGTTTTTATCTAATTCATTAAATATAATAGTATCAATTTCTTTTTCGCTTTTATAATTAATCATAATTTCCCTCCATAAAGTTTATAAATAATTGTATTATAGTATATAATTTTATATTTAAATATTTTGTCGAAAATAGTAGATTAAATAATTTATTTTTTATTTTATACTTTTTTTTAGTATAATGCAAGTAAAGTCATAATATAGTCAAAAAAGGCATATATATTAATGTGTATATAAAAGCTTGTACTAGAAATGTGAATATTATGTGAAAAATAAAAAAATAGTATTGACTTTTTCAAAAATAGGGTATAAATTATTAGCAGTCAAACAATAAGAGTGCTAAAATCAAAGGAGGTAATAAAAATGATTAAGCCATTATCAGACAGAGTGTTAATTAAAATGAAAGAAAGTGAGGAGAAAACTAAAAGTGGAATTATATTAGCAAGTAGTGCTAAAGAAAAACCACAAGTTGCAGAAGTTATAGAAGTAGGACCTGGTAAAATTACAGCAGATGGTAAAAAAGAAGAAATGTATGTAAAAAAAGGAGATAAAATAATTATTAGTCAATATGCTGGAACAGAAGTTAAATATGATGGTGAAGAGTATTTAATTGTAAAACAAGAAGATATATTAGCAGTTGTAGAGTAGTAAATAAAAAGAAAGGATTGTGAGATAAAATGGCAAAAGTTATTAAATTTGGAGAAGATGCAAGAAAATCTTTATTAGAAGGTGTTAATAAATTAGCAGATACTGTAAAAGTTACATTAGGACCTAAAGGAAGAAATGTAGTTTTAGATAAAAGTTTTGGAGCTCCATTAATTACAAATGATGGTGTAACAATAGCTAAAGAAATAGAATTAGAAGATAAATTTGAAAACATGGGAGCTCGTTTAGTAAAAGAAGTATCAACAAAAACAAATGATGTTGCAGGAGATGGAACAACAACTGCAACAGTATTAGCTCAAGCTATGATAAAAGAAGGAGTAAAAAATGTTGCAGCAGGCGCAGACCCAATGGCTGTTAAAAGAGGTATAGATAAAGCTGTTGATGGAGCAGTAAAAGAATTACAAAAAATAAGTGTTTCTGTAAATGGAAAAGAAGATATTGCAAGAGTTGCAAGTATTTCTGCAAATAATGAAGAAGTAGGAAAATTAATTGCAGATGCAATGGAAAAAGTATCAAAAGATGGAGTTATAACAATTGAAGAATCAAAAACTTCAAATACAGAGTTAAATGTAGTTGAAGGAATGCAATTTGATAAAGGATATGTATCTCCATATATGGTTACAGATACAGAAAAAATGGAAGCTGTTTTAGATAACCCATATATATTAATTACAGATAAAAAAATAAGCAATATTCAAGAAATATTACCACTATTAGAAGCTTTGATGCAACAATCTGGAAAATTAGTAATAATTTGTGATGATGTAGAAGGAGAAGCTTTATCAACATTAGTTCTTAACAAATTAAGAGGTGTATTAAATGTAGTTGCAGTAAAGGCACCTGGATTTGGAGATAAGAGAAAAGCAATGCTTGAAGATATTGCTATATTAACAGGAGGAGAAGTTATAACATCAGATTTAGGATTAGAATTAAAAGATACAACAATAGAACAATTAGGTAGAGCAAAACAAGTAAAAGTTCAAAAAGAAAATACAATAATAGTAGATGGAGCAGGAGATAAACAACAAATAGCAGATAGAGTTGGACAAATAAAAGCACAAATAAACGAAACAAAGAGTGAATTTGAAAAAGAAAACTTACAAGAAAGACTTGCAAAAATAGCAGGTGGAGTTGCTGTTATAGGAGTTGGAGCTGCAACAGAAGTTGAAATGAAAGATAAAAAATTAAGAATAGAAGATGCTTTATCAGCAACAAAAGCAGCTGTCGAAGAAGGAATTGTAGCTGGTGGAGGAACAGCTTTAGTTAATGTTATTCCAGCAGTAGAAAAAGTAGTAGAAAGTTTATCAGATGGAGAAAAATTGGGTGCACAAATAGTTTTAAAAGCATTAGAAGAACCAGTAAAACAAATTGCTAGAAATGCAGGATTAGAACCAGCAGTAATTCTAGAAAATGTAAAAAAATCAGAAATTGGAGTTGGATTTGATGCAGCCAAAGAAGAATATGTAGATATGAAAAAAGCAGGAATTGTAGATCCAACAAAAGTTACAAGAAGTGCACTTCAAAATGCAGCATCAATTGCTTCAATGGTACTTACAACAGAAAGTTTAGTTGCAGATAAACCAGAAGAAAAAGGATGCAATTGTGGAGGACACAGTGATATGCCAGCAGGAATGGATGGAATGTATTAATAAAATATAACAATATCTAAAATACATCTAAGATGTTAAAATTTTCTAACATCTTAGATGTATTTTTTTTGAAAAAAACAATAAAATAATTTCACAAAAAATTCACAAATAAAATTAGCAATATCTATTGACAAGTGCTAAAAATGGGTATAATATATACAAAGATTAGCAATCATAGCAAAGGAGTGCTAAACTAAAAGAGGTGATGAAAAGTTGCTAGATGATAGAAAAAAACAAGTATTACAAGCTATAGTAGAAGAATATATAAATACAGCAGAGCCAGTAAGTTCAAATGGAATATTAAAAAAATATAATTTAGATTGTAGTAGTGCAACTATAAGAAATGATATGGCAGAACTAGAAAAAATTGGTTTTTTAGATAAGCCACATACATCATCAGGAAGAGTACCATCGGCAAAAGGATATAGATTTTATGTTGATGAATTATTAAAAGACGATAATATAAGTGTAGAGGAAATTAAATATATAAGCGATAAATTAGAAACAAAAGTAAATGAAATAGAAGATTTAACTAAAATTGCTGCAAATACAATTTCAGAAGTTACACATTATACAACAGTTTCAATAGGACCAAAAGCAGATACACAAATAATTCAAGAAATAAAATTTGTATTACTTGGAGCAAGAATGATGTTAGCTGTTATATTAACAGATACAGGATTAGTAAAAGAAACAATTATAAAATTTGATGAAGATGTAACAGAAAAGCAAATAGAAACAATGAATTATATGTTTAATAATAAATTAAAAGGACAGCCAATAGAAAAAATAGATAGACCATTAGAAGACTATTTATATGATGAAATGACATATAGTGTAAATGTAATAAAACCAGTAATAGAACAAATTAAAAAAGTATTAGCAGATGACGAAAATATATATTTAGAAGGTGCTAATAAAGCATTTGAATTACCAGAATTTAATAGTTTAGAGGTTGCTAAAAATTTTGTTAATGTTTTAGATACTAAAGAGCTTATGGCAGATATGTTAAATTCAGGATTTGCTAAAGACATAAATGTTTATATAGGTGAAGAAAATGAAAAAGATGAATTAAAAGATTTTAGTATAGTAACATTTAAACATAAAGTTGGAAATAAAGATTTAGGTACAATAGGAATAATAGGACCTAAAAGAATGGACTATTCAAAAGTAATTTCTGTAATGAAATATATAAGTAAAAAATTAAATGGTGATAAATAGAAAGGAGAATATAATGGCAGATAAACAAAAAGATGAAAAATTAAAAAGTGAAGCAGAAAATAACAAACAAGAAGAAAACAAAGTTGCTGATGAAAAACAACAAGAATTAGATGAAATAACAGACAGATATAAAAGAGTTTTGGCTGAATTTGAAAACTTTAAAAAGAGAAGTCAAAAAGAAAGAGAAGGATTATACAACTCAATATTATCTGATGTTATAACAGTAATATTACCAGTAGTAGACAACTTAGAAAATGCGGTAAAAGCTGAAACAGAAGATGTAAAATATAAAGAAGGAATAGAACTTGTGTTAAAACAATTAAAAGATGTATTAGCATCAAAAGGAATTGAAGAAATACAAGCAATAGGAGAAACTTTTGATCCTAGTTTACATGAAGCTGTAAGTAGTATACAAGATGATTCAAAAGGGCAACAAGAAATTGTAGAAGAATACAGAAAAGGATATAAAATAGGTTCAAAAGTAATAAGACATTCTATGGTTGTAGTTGCAAATTAGATTTATATTTTATAAATCTAAAGCATATTAATTAAGTTATTAAATTTAAATATAAATAAAATTAAGGGAGGATTTTAAAATGGGAAAAATAATAGGAATTGACTTAGGAACAACAAACTCATGTGTAGCAGTTATGGAAGGAGGAGAACCAGTTGTTATACCAAATGC
>CAKPAX010000006.1 GCA_934133175.1 uncultured Clostridia bacterium
GATTTATATATTATCTCTGTTTGTAATTGATTAGATACTTTTATAGGAACTTTGTTTTTTATATATTGACTTTCTATGTAATCCAATGCTACTGGGAACATATTTTGTATAAAAAATGCACTATAAGTATTTGCAATATCGCCAAAAACAATAGTATCAACGGATGGATTTTTATCTAATTTTATTTGTTTTTGAATTTTGCTATCATAGTCCTTTATTTCCACTTTCTTTATTTTTCATCAATTCTGGATCATCCATAATATCAAAAAATGAATCCTTTATAAAATAAAAATATCCTACATCTATTTTTATTTTATCAAAGGCTTACCATCTCTGGTAAGCCTTGAAAATTTATACACTCTCTAATTTGTTAGTCGCTCAAAGAGGCAGCAACAAACACATCTATTTTATTATTAAAGGATTACTTATCTTGTATAGTTTTTTTCCATTCCAAATAAATTATTGTTTTATCCATTGAATTATACGATTTTACCATATTTGAAAAATTATTTCCATTACGTTTTTTTTATAAAATCCAAAAATACATTACTATTCATCTTCATCAAAAGGAAACGGATTAAAATGAATTTGTACATTCTGTGCTTCCGCATTTTTGGTAGTTAAAATACTAAAATTATTTGATAATTCTTCTCCATTAAATTCAAATAATTCTTTTATTTTAAAATGAATACATTCATATTCGTCTGGATTAAATTCTACATCGGGAATATTCAATGCATTTGCTATTGATAATGTTGTTTTTAAACTCCATAAAATTTTTGAATTATCAATTATACCTATAGGATATTTGTTATTTAATTTTGTTTTATTATTCTTATCAATAAATTTTTTGGCATCCTCATAGTTCTCGAAAATCCATAAATAGAATGGATTAGCGTCAACAACATAAGGAATCGATGTATTTTTTTGTAAATTAGCATTATTTATTGATAGAATTATATATAATTTATCTTTATTCCATAACGAAATTGCTTTTTGTTTAACTTCTTCGATAGATTCCCATTTTTTTCTTGCTCCAACCCCAATCAAAAAATCTATTGGTATACTATGTTTTTCTCCATCTATATATATAACTCTTGAATTAGAAATTAATTTTTCAAATGTTTCTACGTTTTCAACTGTATATAATTTAAATTCATGAGTTATATTATTTTTATTTCTTTTTAAGAATTTTTCTGCTTGTTTATCTGATGTAAAAAATATCGCATTATTTCTTTGTGTCATTACATAGTTTGAACCATCTGTTGCTACAAGCATAGCTAATTTTTTATCATTAACAATCTTTTCAACTTCTTCTTCATTCAAACAATTTTCATTATATATTCTGCATGCTGCTTCTACAATATCCCAACCCGAACAATCTTTACCATCAAAGTAACAATTTAACAAATCATTTATACAACCATTTGCAACTTTATCTAATTCAAAGAACGAACTGTATAATCCTAAATTCTCATTATTATATTGTGTTATAAACTGCTTAACTTCTGTTGTATTTGAAAAAAAACATTGTTTAAATTCTTCAGTTGGTGAAAATGCTATGTTTTCTTTTGTATAAATTGAATAAATTACATCATTATCATTAAATCCTTTTAACCTTTCAGATACATATTCAACATTTTCAATATTTTTCTTTATAAAATTGTCTTTTTCAACAATTCCTAAATCTACTATATAAATATATTTAAATGATATTTGATTAAAGAATCCAGAGAAAGAATATATATTTTCTATGTTACTCATTCTTGGTGTTGAAAATTCTTTCATATTTTCTGGTAATTGCTCTACAATCGAATCAAAATATTTTTTAGCACTTTCTTGAGATATTGCTATGTATGCTGCACATTCATTACTTTTTAAAACTCCATTTCCTGCACAAATTACAAAGAATGATTCTTTATATCTATTTATTAATTCACTAAATTGGTCTTTGGTTAAAATATTCATATTTCTTATTTTCCTTTCAATTATTCATCTAAAATATAGTATAATATTCATTTCATAAAAAGTCAATATTTTGACTTTATTAATCTATCTATTTAATCATTACATCCTACATCTATTTGCATAATCTTTACTCCTTATATTATCAAAGGCTTACCATTTCTGGTAAGCCCCGATTAAATTTATTCACTCTCTAATTTGTTAGTTGCTAAAAGAGGCGGCGACAAACACATTTATTAAAAACAATATTAAAAATTTTTAATTATAAATCTTAAATAAATTTTATGTTATAGAAACTTTGCACAAAATTTTTCTGCATATTTTACTACAAAGATTTATATTTAATATAAATCTACAACATCAAAAATAGTACTATCCCCCCCTACTCTACTGATTTTTTAGAATTCATATTTTTTTATTTCACAATTTTTCAATTCTCTATCTAAGAACAAACATCAATAATTATTACACTTTCTAGAGTATACTCATAATCTAACATATTATTTATCTCCAATTTTATTCATTATTCAAAAAATTCATCACTAAATCTATAATTACTTCTTTTTCCTTTGGATTCGATTCAGCAATTAATAAAGTAAGAGCCGTTAATGTATTATTATCAATTACTTGTTTACCGTTTTTATATAATATTCCGTAAAAATTTAGAAAATATATAAACAAAGTTGCTGCAATTCTTTTATTGCCATCTGCAAATACATGGTTTTTTACTATTAAATATAAGAAATTTGCTCCTTTTTCTTCTATACTCTTGTAGATATCTTGGCCGAGCAAAACTTTGATAAATGTTACCAATAATTGATTCCAATCCTTTATCTCTTTCAACTGCAAAAAGAGAACTTTCTTCGTTAAATCTTAATTTATTGATTATATTTATACATTCTTGATATTCAATTTTTCTATCATCTATATTTCCTTTAATTTTCTTTAATGTTCTATGATCATAATCATCTAATAAATCTAATGCTTTTGAATATCCTCCAATTACCTTTAATATTTCTTTTGCATCATTTCCTTCTAGTCTTTCATCAATGCGGTTTGCAATATCTATTAATTTTATAGTTTTTTCCAAATATTCTAATCTTTTTTGATTTACAGCATATCCTTTTATCATATAATCTTTCAAAATATTTGTTGCCCATTTCCTAAATAAAATACCTTGTTTGCTATTTACTCTATATCCAACAGAAATAATCATATCTAAATTATAATATTGCACATTATATTTTTTACCATCTTTTGCAGTATGCTCAAAAAATGAGCATACTGAACTTTCAGATAATTCTTCATCTTTATAAATATTTTGAATATGTCGAGTGATTGTTCTTCTATCTTTGCCAAATAATTCTGCCATTTGTTTTTGTGTAAGCCACACAGTTTCATCTTTTAAGTTTACTTCTAATTTTACTCCTTGATTTTCAAATAAAATAATTTCATTTATTTTTCCTTGACCAAATGGTGCATATCCCATTTGAGCAATGTTGTATTTATTTAACCAGTCATTTGCTTCTATTTGTTGATTTACAATATTAGTTTCTATTTGGTTTAGTGCAGGTTTTATTTCATTGTAATGTGCTAGATCAATAATTCTGTCTGGTTCAAAATTAGAAACTCCTATTGCTTTTATTTTTACATTCTTATAAAAATCCTCTAAAACTCTATATGCTTCATAATAATTTGCAAAAGGCCAGTGCAATAACACTAAATCTATATAGTCTGTTTGTAAATTTTCTAAAGATTGCTCCAATGTTTTTATAGCACTTTCTTTTTCATAATTTTTGTAATTTAATTTAGTAACAATATATATTTCTTCTCTTGCAACTCCTGATTTTTTTATTGCATTTCCAACTTCTTTTTCATTACCATAAGCCTCTGCTGTATCTATTAGTCTATATCCATTCTTTATTGCGTTTATTACTGCATTTTCACATTCTGTTCCATTTAATAAAAAAGTTCCAAAACCAACTAATAGCATTTTCTTTCCTTGATTTAATTTTAAATATTCCATTTTATCAATCCTTTCTTTTTTGCTATCATAATTCTTATTGTTTAATTTTTGATTAAAGAAAGGTTAAAATTAGGTTAAAAAAATAATGAGTATGGAAAACTCATTTTCTGTTTTAAAAACTTCTATTTTTTTATTTTCAAAAGTAAATTCTATTGTGCTATCTTTTTCTTCTACTTGTTCATCATCTACGAATAGTACTTTATCATTTATTACTTGTAATAATATTAGTCTAGATAATTTTTATTTTGTATTATATTTTATAAAAACTTTGCGCAAAATTTTTCATGCTTCAGAAACATAGATATTCCCTACTCCACCTCATTTTTTGATCAAATAAAAAAGCACTCTAAAGGTTAACTACCTATTAGAGTGCCGGATCAATTGACAAATTACAATTTTATTTTTTAATTACCTCTGTATAAAGATGCCTAAAAGTTATAATTGGTTTCTTAATATTACTGTTGTATTTCCAGCAAAATTGTTTTTTTCAATAGAATAATTAGAATAGCCAACAGCATCTAAAACAAATGATATATCTGCTATAGAATCTACTTTTTTTATAACGAGCATATGTGGCTGTTGATATCCTGCAATAGAACCAAAATAATGATCCATAATATCTTGAAGTATAAAAAAATAAATTGAATCTTTATCTTCTTCCTTCCATTTTCTTGCTAAGTTAAAAAACCGACTTCCATTAAACATATTTTACCTCCTTAAATAATTATTTTTAGGATAACACTATATATTTTTTAAGCTAATGCTTAATTTTACTGTATTATATCATAGTTATATTTAAAAATACAAGAGATAAATTTAATTCTAAATCTATAATAATTTTTCTAGTGCTTTTATTATACTTTCATAATTATCAGGTTCAACCTTTTTTGAAATAATTCCCATTAAATTACCTGTAGCAATATTCTTTTCATTATCATCAATAAAAATACATTCGTTTGGTAATAATTTATATCTTTCTAATAAAACATTATATATTGCTTTATATGGTTTCACTTTATGTTCTTTATATGATAACACATATCCATCTACCAAATTAAATAAATCACTTTTATTAACAAACTCAAATGTATATGGATTTATATTTGATAATAAATATATTTTGTAATTATTATCTTTTAATTTTCGTATTAGACTTAATACCATTTCATCTACTTGTGCAAAATCATTATAATTTTTCCAAAAATCAACTATTAATTTATCATTACAATGATTAGTTCTATCTTTTACGATTTCTATAGCATCTTCTCTTGATATATAACCCGTATCAATTAAAGCATTTCCTAGCCACTCTGGAGAATTAATTATATTTTCTAATATAAATTTTTGTTCTTCTTTGTTAGTTGTAAACTTTGGTAAAACTTCATTAATATTAAAATTCAAAATTACATTTCCTATATCAAATATTATATTTTTAATCATTTATACTTTTCTCCTATACTTTTTTAAAGATTTCAATAAAATTATCTTTCTATGTCTGTCTTATCTTTATAATCTAAATGTTCAATGTTGCTATTTATATCCTTTTGATTTATATTATCTGTAGTATTACTTACTGATAAACTATCTATAAACATTTTTCTTTTTTCTTTAAAATTGCTTTTGTTATCAACTTGATTTTCATAATTTTTTCCCTCAGGTAATAGTTTTGTATCTTTTTTTCTAAATTTTTCTATAACTAATTTTATCCAATGAATTGGATTCATTTTTTGTCTAATGTTTTTTACTTTTTTATTTATAATATCTACTTTTTGCTCTATTTTTTTTGATACTCTTTCAACTTCATCATTGTAGTTAAAAGTAGGGTCTTCTATATAGTCAAAAAGAGAGTTGTTATTATATAACTGATTTTCATTATTATTTTGCTTTTCTGATTTTTTTTCTGATATAGCATTAGGAAGTTTGTAAATTGCATGTTTAATCGTCTTAAATCCAACAATAAATTTTGCATAATCATTATATGATTTTTTATTATAATTTTGTTGAAAAGTTTTATATTTATTTTTTATTTTTTGCATTTTATTTTCCATAATTTATATTCCTTTACAAAGTAAGTTTATTTTTTGATTATATTACAAATTTTAAATTTCATTTTCATCTTCTTCATTAATCATAAATTCACGACTTGATACTCTTTTTTTATTTCTTTGAGCTTCTATTTGATCAGATAATATATCTTTTATTTTTTCTGATTGTTTAATATTTTTAATATCAAATTCTGGCGTACTCTTATCTGCAGAACAACAATGTATTGTTCCTAATCCCCATATTCTTTGTCCTATTTTTCTGCTTAATGTTACATCCATTATTCTATACAAGCGAACCTCTTCTTGTTTTATATTAAAAAATCCTGTTTGAATAATTAATTTTTCTTCTGTTAATTTGTATTTTGTAAATGACCATGGTAAACCAAATAATGTTCTCTTTCTATCTTTCCATAAAATATTTTCACTCATAATAAAAAATCCTTTCATATTTATTTAATTCATTATATCTTTGTTTTAAGATAACTTATATTATAATATCATAATAATTATAATTTATCTACATTTTTTATTTCATAAAAAAATTAATTTTGTTATCTTAATATATTTATTGTTTATAATAAAATCAAGATATATATAATAAAAGAGAGTTTATACTACACTCTCTCGACTATTTAAATCTTCTTAAATACAAATCTATTTTATCTAAAAATTCATCATTATTTTTAGTTTGAACCATCTGGTTGATAATCTGCTCTGTTACATCTGCAACTGGTAAACTATTTAATGCTTTTCTTAAAGCAAATACTGTTTCTAACTCTTTTTTTGATAATAATAAATCTTCTCTTCTAGTACCAGATTTATTTATATCAATTGCTGGGAAAATACGTTTTTCTGATAGTTTTCTGTCTAAATGTACCTCCATATTTCCAGTACCTTTGAATTCTTCAAAGATAACATCATCCATTCTACTTCCAGTTTCTATTAATGAAGTAGCAAGAATAGTTAAACTTCCTCCATTTTCTATGTTTCTAGCAGCACCAAAAAATTTCTTTGGCTTGTGTAATGCACTTGGGTCAAGTCCACCTGATAATGTTCTACCTGATGATGGAATAACAAGATTATATGCACGAGCAAGTCTTGTTATACTATCTAGTAATATTACAACATCTTTATTTTGTTCAGTTATTCTTTTAGCTCTTTCTAATACCATTTCTGCTACTTTTACATGATGTTCTGGTAATTCATCAAATGTTGAATATATAACTTTACCTTTTATAGAACGTTTCATATCAGTTACTTCTTCTGGTCTTTCATCTATTAATAATACTATTAATTCAACTTCTGGATTATTGGTAGATATACTATTAGCTATTTTTTTCAATAATGTTGTTTTACCAACTTTAGGTGGTGCAACAATCATTCCTCTTTGCCCTTTTCCAATTGGAGATATTAAATCAATCATTCTCATTGAATATTCTTTAGAACTAGTTTCTAGCTTTAATCTCTCATTTGCATATATTGGTGTTAATTCATCAAATCTTTTTCTTTTGGCAGCTTTTTCTGGATGTTGCCCATTTACTTCACCTACAAATATTAATGAAGGAAATCTCTCGCCATCCTTTACTCTAGATATACCCTTTATCATATCACCAGTGTCTAGTCTAAA
This sequence comes from uncultured Clostridia bacterium, assembly GCA_934133175.1. Taxonomy (GTDB): domain Bacteria; phylum Bacillota; class Clostridia; order TANB77; family CAG-508; genus CAG-269. Next base: position 7,664 of record CAKPAX010000006.1, read on the forward strand.
TCTTCTTATTTGAATAGGTGATATATATACGTCTTTATCACTAGATAAATAGTTTTCTCCTCTTAAAAAACCGTATCCATCAGGAAGTACTTCTAATATTCCTTCTATTATTTGATCCTCATTATTAGTAACTTTATATTCAATTGAGTGATCTTCTACTATATTAAAGTCTTCTAATTGATCTTTATCTTCTGAATCATATCTTAGCACTTTTTTGTTTGGGTGAGAATTTTTTTCTAAATCGTTAAGCATAGAAACAAGTTCATCTTTTTTTAATTTTGATATATTTTTAATATTTTTTTCCTTAGCTATATTTTTTAATTCTATTAATGTCATATTTTCAAATTCTGTCATATATACCTCCTATTAATATAAATATTATAGTAATCTTTTGGAAATTTTATTTAGATTAAAATATTTTTAGAATTTTAAACAATATACTTATAAATAACATGGTTAAATTATACCATATTATTTTTATATTGAAAACTATTTTTAAAAAAATAATCTTTAAAACATTATTGTTTTAAAGATTACATGCCTTTATCTTCATATACTCTTTCATTTGGTAAATACATACCTAGTTTTTCTCTAGCTACTTGTTCTATATATTCCAAAGAATTAACATTATCTTTAGTATTAGCTAATTCTTGTTTATATTCTTGTTCTTGTTTAATTTCTTTTGAAAGTTCTTTTTGACTTTGATTATAGTTATTTAATACTTTTTGTTGATTAACAAGTGTAATTGTTACATACAACACAGCCACTATAAATAATAATTTCTTATAAATTTTCTTGTTTTTTTTCATAAGTACTTCTCTCCAATTATCAATATTAAAAACCCTATAAATATATAATTCTACTTTTTTAATAAAAATCCTTCTTTTTATTACATTTTTTATTTATTTTTTTCAAGTATTACATTATTTTTGTTTTTTAATGTCATTTTTTTAGATATTTTCTTAATGTCTTTTTTTATATTTATGAATATAAATGAAATTGGTTTTAAAAATATTTTTTTGAAAATATTAAAAATAAACTTAAAAGGTATAACAATAATTTTTAAAATTAATTTAATACACATTTTTATTTTATTTAAAATATAAACATTTATTAATATTATATATTTGCTTAACAAAAGCATATATAGTATTATACCTATTAGAATGCCTAAAAATATATAAATACGTATTTCTCCATTATTAAATACAAATATAGAATATAATGTTACTAATCCTGTTAAAATCCAAAATAATATATCTTGGCAATATGTTAATATATCTGCAGTTTTAAAAGCTTTTCTTAATATCCTAAAAAAATCAAATAACAATCCTATTATAAAACCATTTAAAACAAATATTAAAAATAAATATGCTTGATTTATAGCCATTATTTTCTCACCATCTTTTATTTAAAAATTTTACTAAACAAATTTCCGGCATTTTTATCTTGATTATTTTCACTATATGATAAATAAGATATTTCTCCTTCTACTACAACTTCTGATGTATCTATACTTAATTTATTTATTCTAAGATTTTCACCTTTAAAAGTTAATAAACCTAACTCTGTTTCAACCATAACTACTTGATCATCAAAGCTAAGAACATCTAATACTCCTGATATACTTAACTTTCCTCTATTTTCTAAAACAAGATTTTGAATTACTCCTGTGTTATTTATACTTTTTCTCTCCTCTATAGTCATAATATATACCTCCTATAAATACAGTCTAAATTATATATATTCAAGGTTTGTCTTATTTAGAACTTTTTATTTAATAAAAATACACGCTTTTATTAAAGCGTGTATTTTCTGTAATTTATTATTCTATTATTTCCTTGTGTAATTGTTCCAATATGCTATTTGAAACTATATCTTTAAACACTATACTTATTTTATATTCAGTAACATCAATATTTAAAATATTACAATTATTAATTTCTAGTATTTTCATCGTCCTTTTTAAAATTTTGTTATTGTTCATTATACCATGACCTATAATAGATATCCTAGATACATTATAATATGTGCAATCTAATATATCTAAATCATTTTCTAGAAGATTAGCAAATTTATTAAACATTGTACTTTTTATATAAAAACTTATATCAAGAGAATAATTACTATTATTTACTAAATTTTTTACAGTAATATTATTATCTATTAAAATTTTATATAATTTATTGAAAATCTCTGTACTATATTTATCAGATTTTGCATGAATAAATATTATATCATCATTTTTTACAATACTTTTAACTGTTGTTCCCTCTATTTTATTATTTATAATAGTACCTGGTTTATTATTAAATGTAGACTTAGTTATTATAGGTACTTTAAATCTTTCTCCAACTTCTACACATCTATTATGAAGAACTTTTGCTCCCTCACTTGCAATGTCTAACATTTCTTCATATGAAAGACTTTTCAATTTTTTTGCTACTGTAACTTTATTAGGATCTGTTGTATATACTCCATCAACATCTGAAAAAATATAACAATGTTTTGCATTTATTGCTGCTGCTATAGCCACAGCAGTTGTATCTGATCCGCCTCTTCCAAGGGTTGTTATATCCATATTTTCATTTACGCCTTGAAATCCAGCTACTATTACAATTTTACCTTTATTTAATTCATTTTCTATTCTTGATGTATCTATATTTTCTATTATAGCATTTTGATTTGTATTACTAGTAATAATACCTGCTTGCCATCCTGTTAAAGAAATTGTATTATATCCTAATCTATTTAGCAAAATACTAAGTTTTGCCATAGACATTTGTTCGCCAGAACTAAGTAAAACATCCATTTCTCTTTCATTTGGTATTGCTGACAATTCATTTGCCTCTTTTATTAAATTGTCAGTTGTTTTCCCTTGTGCAGAAACAACAACTACAACATTATTTTTTTGATTATATAATTCTATTATTTTTTCAGCAACAAGATTTAATCTAATATTATCTGCAACTGAACTTCCTCCAAATTTCAATACTACTGTGTCCATGTTTGGCACCTTCTTTTTATTGTATACAAAGCAATATCTAATTTTAAACATTGCTATATATTATTATATTCTAAAAGTCTAATTTATGTTATATTATATATTAGCTTTTAAATATGCTTCAATAAAACCATCAATTTCTCCATTCATTACTGATTCTACATTTCCAACTTCGTAATTAGTTCTGTTATCCTTTACAAGCGTATATGGACAAAATACATATGATCTTATTTGGTTTCCCCAAGCAATATCTTTTTGTTCTCCTTTTAAATCTTCTATTTTTTCTTTATGTTCTAATTCTTTTAAATTCAATAATTTTGATTTTAACATTTTCATTGCAATTTCTTTATTTTGAAATTGTGACCTTTCAGTTTGACAAGCAACTATAGTGTTTGTTGGGATATGTGTTAATCTTACAGCAGATGATGTTTTATTTATATGTTGTCCACCTGCTCCAGAAGCTCTATACACATCCATTTTTATATCATCCGGATTTATAACTATTTCTATGTCATCAGTGATTTCTGGTAAAACTTCAACAGATGCAAAAGATGTATGACGTCTTTTTCCACTATCAAATGGAGAAATCCTAACTAATCTATGAACACCCTTTTCTGATTTTAAAAAGCCATAAGCATTTTTTCCGATAACTTCAAAAGTAACACTTTTTAGTCCAGCTTCTTCTCCTTCTAAATAATCTAATTCTTTTATTTCATATAAATTTTTATTAGCCCATCTTGAATACATTCTATATAACATTTCTGCCCAATCTTGAGATTCTGTTCCTCCTGCTCCTGGATGTATTGTTATTATTGCATTATTTTTATCATATTTTCCAGACAATAAAGTTTGTAATTCAAGTTTTTCTATACATTTCTCTAGTTTTTTAGTTTTTATTAATAATTCATTTTCTAGTTCATCATCTTTTTCAATTGTAATTAATTCATGTAGTTCTAATAATTCATCGTAATCTTCTTTAATTTTTTTAAACGGAGTATATTTAAGTTTTATATTTTTAATCTTATCTAAAACCTTTTCTGATTCTTGCTGATTATTCCAAAAATCTTTTTCTAGTGTTTTGGCTTCTAAATTTTTTAGTTGTATTTCTAAATTATCAATGTCAAAGAGATTCACCTAAATTCTTTAATTCTTGATTTAAATTAATTAAAGTTTTTTTATTTTCGGCAATATCAATCATTTAATCACATCCTTAATTTAATTATATATGAATAATACTATAAAAAAAATAATAAATCAATATAAAAAACAAGAAATAAATTTATTCTGTAATAATAAAAAAATACCACACTATAAGTTTTTCTTTATAGTGTGGCAATACGAGTTACCAAAATATATTATTTTTCAATATATTTTATGACAGTTTCAAGTGTCTGATCAATCAGTTGGTTAATTACAGATTCATTAAAAAATTCTGTATCATGCCACTCAAGATCAGGATTAAAATTCAAATATTTTGAAATAAACGATGCTGCATCATCATTTAATGTAGCAAACAGTAATTCTTTTACCTCATTTATTTCATCCTCAGTTACCCCTGCCTTTTTCAATATATATTGATCTAGCATAGGATATGATGCATATAATTCCTTGCGGAATTGCTGGCCATCTATAATCCTTCCTGTACTCCTTACTCTTATCTGATTATTCTTCTGATTAGAGACATCAAATAGAGTATTTTGCACTAATCTGTCATATTCTCTATCAGCTAAAAGATGTATTCGAATTCCATCTTTGTATTCATCCTCTGCAAGATGAATATTTACAGCCTCAAAGAGTCTCATGTTAATCATAGGATCAACAAGATAAGATTCTTTAAAATGGCTGTCAAAGCTTTGAATTTTAATACTCTGCCGTAATTCAGATAATCTCGGCAGAACGCAACCTGCTCCTCCACAAAAATGTGAAGCTCTTCTAGAACCAGCAGCACTGTTTAGTGAATCAATCACTAAAGTTCCTATTGCTAATTCCTTTGTAAATTCTCTTCCTGTTTTTTCAGCTAACAGCCGAGAAAAACCATAATGATAACTCTGTCCTGGCATATTCATGCCCTCCTTTTAAAATATTATCACTTTTTAGTGACTAATTATATAATATCACAGTTGCCAGATTATGTCAACGCATTATGCCGACGTTCCCATTGGGTCCCATGATTTTAATCTTATTCTTTCTGTGTTCAAGATATTCTTTTCTTCATCTGATAAATATTTTTTATTTATTACTATTTGATAAACAAATTTAGAAAACCATGAATCAGTAGCAACATGATAACCTTTATTAGCCTTTTCATTGCCCCAACTATTTTCTATTTTACATAATAATGTTTTATTGGTTTTAAATTATCATCTAATTCATAGCAAATTGGATTTCCAGTTTGTAACTCTAATTTTATAATATCTTCATCACTTATATTATCCAAATATTTAATTAATCCTCTTAAACTATTACCATGTGCTGCAATTATTACATTCTTTCCACTTTCAATTTCTGGTTTTATGTCAGAATTCCAATACTCTATAACTCTTTTTATTGTATCTACTAAATTTTCTGTTTTTGGTAATTCATCTTTAGTTAAATTTTTATATTTAGGATCATTTCCTGGATATCTTGGATCATCCTCATCTAATTCTGGTGGTCTTACATTTGTACTTCTTCTCCATAACAAAACTTGTTCATCACCATATTTTTTCTTTGTTTCATCTTTATTTAGTCCTTGCAATGCACCATAATGTCTTTCGTTTAATTTCCAACTTCTTTTTATTTCTATATCTTCTTCTCCCATTTCCTTTAAAATATAGTCTAAAGTATCCTCAGCTCTTTTTAAAACTGAAGTAAAAGCTAAATCAAAATGAAATCCTTTTTCTTTTAATATTTTTCCAGCTTCTTTAGCTTCTTGTATTCCTTGTTCAGATAATTCTACATCTGTCCATCCTGTAAATTTATTTTCTAAATTCCACATGCTTTGTCCATGTCTTACTAATACTAATTTAATCATTTTATACCTCCATTAATTTTTATTAACCTAATGCAACATCTAAGATCATCATTATTACAAATCCGATTGCAACTCCAATTGTTCCTATATTAGAATGTTCACCTGATTGTGATTCTGGTATCAATTCTTCTACCACAACATATATCATAGCCCCTGCAGCAAATGATAATAAATATGGTAATATTGGAACTACTGTATTGGTTAGCAATATAGTAATTATAGCTCCTATTGGTTCTACTATTCCAGATAATGTACCATATAAAAATGCTTTTGGTTTTGACATTCCTTCACTTTTTAAGGGCATTGATATAATAGCTCCTTCTGGAAAATTTTGAATAGCAATTCCTACTGCAAGTGCAAATGCTCCAGCCATTGTTATTCCTGTGTTTCCTATAAGCGCACCAGCAAATGTAACACCTACTGCCATTCCTTCTGGAATATTATGAAGTGTTACAGCAAATACCATCATTGTTGTCTTTTTTAACTTTGATTTTATTCCTTCTGGTTTATCATTATTTAAATGTAAATGCGGTATAACACTATCAAGTATAAGTAAAAATACTATTCCTAATATAAATCCTATTGCTGCCGGTATCCAGGCTACTTTTCCTTGATTAGTTGCCATATCTATTGATGGAATAATTAAAGACCAAATAGATGCTGCTATCATTACACCAGATGCAAAACCTAATAAAAGTTTTTCTACTTTGGAATTCATCTTATTTTTCATAAGAAATACCATAGCAGAGCCTAAAGTAGTCCCTAAAAAAGGTATTGCCAATCCTATTATCAAATCCATAATATAATCAACTCTTTTCTGTTTATATTTTCCTATTAGTATTATAATTATATTAATTTAATAAGTCAATAAAATATGAATTTTTTATCATATTTTTAAAAAATTAAAGATTTCTACATAAATAGAAATCTTTTTATGGTTATTCTAATATAGGATATCCTTTACTATCTTTTCCTGATATCCAATTTTTCAAATCTCCTTTATTAGCATTTAATTTCTCAATAAAACTTTGTGCTTTCATATTTGCTTCTGATAATATTTCTATTCCTGAAGCTTCTGTTTCTTTTTTATATACATAACTTGCACAATTTTCTAAAGAATATACATTAGTAAAACTTGAATTAGAAGATGTACTAGTACATATAGATGATCCATTAGTTATTTGTCCTGCATTATATACATTTGACATATTACTATTGCCAGTTGAAATTCCTGCTACAGCATCTGAGGATTCATCTAAACTTTTTATATCCCCTATGTTAAAACAATTATTAAAATCTGCAATTCCACTACTAGTATTTCTTGCCAATAGACCAACCACATAATTTTCTGTTCCTTCTATATTCCCAATATTACCACAGTTTGTTAAAGTAATATTATTAGAATTTGAAACATTACATATACCAGAAACATTATAAATTCCTTTAATATCACCAAAATTAATGCACTCATTTAATATATAAGGACTAGAATTTGAATATGAATTAAATCCTCCTACTATACCAGAAACATTATTACCCGAACTTGTTATATTACCAGAATTTCTACAATTATCTAAATCCAAATTATCTGCTGCTATTCCTACAATTCCTGCAACAAATGATTCATTTCCTGTAATATTACCTATATTTTCACAATTGCTTATTTTGGTTGCTTTAGATGTTTTTCCTATAATTCCTCCTATTTTGGTTCCATCATTTATATTGGCTGTATTTTTACAATTTATAATTTCTTTATCCATTTCTCCACATCCAATAATTCCTCCTATATAAAAAGGATTATCATTTGTAGTTTCTATATTACCAGTATTTATGCAGTTTTCTATTTTTATTTTTCCTCCTGATTGATTTGCTGCCTTTCCAACTATTCCTCCTAGTCCATAACTTCCATACTCATTTTTTACAGTATTTGTATTATTACACTTTATAATATCTATTAATGATATATTTCCAGTATCATTTACTATTCCTCCAACTGCTCCTAGTCCACTACAACTTCCTGAATTTATACAGTTAGTAATAATTAATTTTTCAGAAGAAAAAGAACTATTTTTTATACTTATAATTCCAGCAACGTAAGATAATCTCAAAGAATATGTTTCCCCGTCCAAGATTACCATAATTTTCACAATTTGAAATATTTATACTTCCTATGCTTGATGTGTTATACAACAAAACAATACCACTAGCCGAACTACTAGAGTTTATATTCATGTAATTTTTACAATTAGTAATAGTTAAACTAGAATAATTGTCATTATCGCCTACAATTCCTCCTACATTATATAAATCTGAAAAAGTATTTTCATCTGTTACAGTCTCAGTATTTCCATTATTGCAATTATCTATAGCAGTTTCACTTCTATTAAACCCAACAATTCCTCCAAAAGCTTTAGAAACACTTGTTACATTTGTACAATAATTATTGCAATAAGTTATTGAGCCATTAACATTAAAGCCTACAATTCCACCAACATATTGTGAATAATTTTCACTCATTTTATTTGCATAATTTTCGCAATAGCTAACATTTCCTTGATTAAACCCAGCTATTCCACCTACATATCGAATATTTCCACATAAATCCAAATAACTATCACATCTTTCTACTATTCCAGTTTGATTATTTGATGAAACAATTCCTCCAACATTACCGTAATATGCATTAATATTTGTAGTTCCTTTTACATTACATTTTTTGATTTTATTATTATTCACATATGCAATTCCGCCAAAATTAGTATACCCATCTGTGTAAATATATTCTCCATTAGTTTCACAATTGTAAATTGTTCCATTATTTATACCAACAAGCACTCCTACCTTTTGATTATTATAATTAGCATTGTTATAATAATCATTAGACAATAGTTTAATATTAATTTTATCTATTTTTAAATTACAAATATAGCCATCATTATAACCAAATATACCAGTTGATTGCCTTAGATTTTTATCTTCCATGGCTATAGCAAATATATTTATGTATACATTACTTAAAGTATGATTATTTCCGTCAAAAACTCCCTTAAACGTTTTATCTTCTGTTCTTCCTATTTGTATAAATCCCGGTGTACTTCCTAATTTTTCGTTTTCTTGTAATTCTTTATATACAGTTTTAGTTTCTGGAATTGAATCAGTAGATGTTAGCGAATCTAATGAAATTATTTCTCCATTATATGTATAATATTGGTCTGGATTTTTATAACAAGATTTATCAGAAAAATCCAAGTCATTTTCTAAAACTATTTTTTGATTCTCGTAATTTTTTCCATTTTCAACATCCATAGCTATATCTAATATATCTTCCACATATTGAATTTTTTTAGATGTGGGATAACTTGGTATTTCATCACCATCTGTACCTGGCGTTACATCTGTAGTATCACCATTTCCAGATAAATATAATAAGATTTTAGAAGTATTTGATTTATCATAATATTTTAAAACATATTGTTTTGAATTTTGTTCTTCTTCATTTTCAATCACATAAACATCGCCAGCTTCTTTATTGGCTCCTTGCCCTGTTTTTATATTTTGAGCAATATTCTCTACAAGTACTCTATAATATTTTTGACCTTCAATTTTTATTATATAATTTTGGTTTACTAAATATGATATTACATCATCTGTATATCCTTCTGTATTTTTAGCAATTTGATATTGATTTGCTCCTAATATTATTTGATCTTTCACAGTACCATGATATGTCTCAGTTGTTGCTCTTTGACTTTGATTTAAAATACCATTTTCTCCTGTTAACATACTTATTGTAACACCTGCTAATATAAGCAAAACAATAATTGTAATGACTAAAGCGATTAATGTTATACCTTTTTGAAATTTTTTCATTTATTATTTCCCCCTTTTATTTTATACTGATTAATATTTAACAAAAGACAAAAAGATAGCATCAAAAACCTATATAATTATAGGTTTTATTACTATCTTTTTATTTATTATTTTTTCATTTATTATTTTTTCATTTATTAGATTACATGCGTGTGCATGTGTGTATACTCTCGCAACGGCTACATCGATTATATCCATTATATTTTTTCCTCTTTTGTTTAAATACTTATATTACAATATTTCATATTAGCAGTATATTATAATTATTTAAATATCGCAATACATAAATTGAATTTTTATTACATATTTTTATTTCTAATACATTTTTCATTAAATTATTCTTTTTAAATAATGGTATTATAATATTTTTCTTCTACAAATTTTTATTCTACTTTCATTAAAACTCCATCAATAGTTTTATAAACTCTTTTGGCATTTTTTTCTATTTTATGTTTTATTTCTTCTTCTAAATTCACCCCTAATATCTCTGATAATCCCATTAGAAATATTACAACATCTGCAAGTTCTTCACCAACATCACTTTTTTTCTTTAACCATGCATCATATGCTTCTGAAAGTTCTCCATATGTTAAACAAAATTCTTTATTTATATCTGTTGTATTAAAACCTTTATCAACCTTATTTTGATAAACTTCTTTTTGTAATTTTTTAAAATCCATCATATCTATACACTCCTTTATTGATTTTTTGCTTCTTCTATATATTTTTTTATTAAAAATTTAGATAATATAACATCTGCATCAGCTAAATCGTAGTCTAGCAATTCTTCAATTGACACCCATTTATAATCTAAGTGAATATTTAATTTAAAGTCTCCGCTTATATAATCACATTCATATAATTTTAAGTCTACTATATGCCCAGGATATTCGCATATACTATGAGTTATATAACTATTTATATTAGCTTTAATTCCTAGTACTTCATTAAATGCTCTATTTAAAGTTTTCTTTTCATCTTCAAGTCCTATTCTTCGCCCTCCTGGAAATTCCCATCTTCCATATAAATGATCTTCTTTTTTTCTTTGTGCTATTAAACATTTTCCATCTTTCATAATTAATGCACAAACAACATCTAATATTTTTTTCTTAGGAGATACGTTGGTTATTTCAAATGGAATGCCATTCTTTTTAACTACTTGTTTTAAAAATAAATTAATAGCAGAACTCATAGATAAACCAAGCTCGGTTAATACATCTGTTGCTTCTTTTTTTAAATTACTATCCACTTGTATATTAATTGCACTTGTTTTATTTTCCATTTTTCTTCACCTCAAAACACATATTATCACTAAAGAAAAAAATAGTCAACATTTTTCTACAATTTTGCTACATTTTTACTACATTTTTAAAAATATTTTTATCCTTAAATTTTTTCATATTATTTTTCTTTTTAACAAAACGATATACATGTAACACATTAAACTGCCCACTCTATAAAACAGAGTGGGCAGAAATTTGAACAAAGATAATATATTTATACAAATTTTATAATTTCATCATATATGATAAATTATGAACTTTCATACCAAATTTTTCATATACTTTAATTGCTTTTTCGTTGTTTAGATTTACTGTTAAATGCATATCTGTACAGTATCCCAATTCACATGTAATTTATGTACTTGTTTTGCTAAATTGTTTATTTTAGATTGGTCTTTTATAGTTGGTTGCATTATTTTTAGTTCTTCCATTATATTTTCTCCTTTCATATATTTTTATTTCGAATACAATCTTCTAAAAATTCTTCTGCTAAAATATCCATTTCAATGGTATCATAATATTTTCCATTTACAAATTTACATTTTCTTCTTCTACCATATTCTTTAAAGCCACATTTTTTATAACAATTTAATGCTCTCTCGTTAAATTCCATTAAATCCAGTTTAATATTTTTTAAGTTTAAATATTTAAAACCATATTCTAGTATTAGTTTTATAGCTTCAGTACCATAACCTTTATTTCTAAATTCTTTATCACCAATAAATATTCCAAGTGTAGCACATCTATTAATATGATTTATACTTTCTAATGAAACTGTTCCAATCATTTTGTTTTCATTAATAGTTACAATTACAAAGCTTGCTTCTGCTGTAGCATTTTCTTCTAAATATTTCTTTTCATCATCTAGAGTTGTAACAATACTACTTCTTCCTAAATAATCTGTTGTTTTAAAATCATTTAGCCATTCTGTGAAAATTTCTACATCATCACTATTTCTTGGAGATAAGTAAATTCTATCTCCTACTAATTTTTTAAAATATTTCATAAACTATCACTCCTATAAATTAAATTTTTCTTTTATCATTTTTGCAACATTTTCTGCTGATATATTTGTATTATTAATCTTATAAAAATTTTTAAAAATTTCATATCTAATCAAACTATTCATTTTTGTATAAGCTTTTTTATCATAATCAAATATTAATCTAACTAATTCGATTGTCATATGATTATATAATAGTTTATATCCTGTTATTTTTGATAATTCTTGACCTACAGTCATTTTTCCAACTGCTTGTGGTCCAATAATTTGTATAAATTTTGGCATTATAATCTCCCCTCTCTTTTAATTTTTATAGTATCAAAAAAGTCTCACAAAGAAATCTGATCAAGACTCCTTGTAAGACTTAAAATCTATACATGTGTAAATAACTATCTATTATAAGTTATTCTATATCGCTCAAAATTATTATTTTTAGATATACTCTTAATATATTTTTTATTTTACCATGAATATATCATACTTGTCAAATATTTATATTAATTTAAAATTGGTTCTGCCCATTTTTCTATATATTCTTTTGGAATTTTCAAACTTCCTGATCCAATTCCTATATCATTATTTGGTTTTTTATCTCCATGAAAATCACTACCACCACTTACAAATAAATTATTGTCTTTAGCATAATTTAAAAGTATATTTATTCTATTGTCAACTTCTGCTGAAGGATGAAAACACTCAACGCCATCTAGTTTTACTTCATTTCTTAAATAATCAATAAAACCTATTGTGTTTCCAAATTTATATTCATATGGATGAGCTAGAAAGCATAAGCCTCCGGCTTCATGTATTTTATTTGCAACATCTTTAAACATAGGCTTTGGAAAATTATCTTCTCCCATATAAAATATACTGTTAGGATTATCTAACCCATTTCTTCTAAAATCATTAAACGAATTCTTAAATTCTTTCATGATACTCATATTTTCTTGATGCTTTATAAGTTCAAAATACATATATACTACAAAAAAGTCTGTTACTGGAATATCTTTTCTTATATTGTTTAAATCATAAACCAATTTATTTTCATCACATATTTTAATAATTTTATTTTTAGATTTCTCAAATTTTTCTTTTAATATATCATATGAGTAAAATTTATTGGACCATTCTTCTATAATTTCATCTTTTTTTATATTATATGCTAAGAATTCAATTCTTTTTCCATCATAAAGAGTTGCATTCATTTCTGCACCTTTAATTATTTTACCATTAAATATTTTTTTACTTAATGCTTTGTCTTTATATTGTTTACATGTATTATGATCTGTTATTGAAATATACTCTAGCTTTTTTTCTTCACATTTTTTTAGTACATATTCTAATGTCTTATCTCCATCAGAATATAATGTATGAATATGCATATCTACCATCAAAACCACACTCCAATTTATTATGAATATCTAAAATTTAATTCATAATAATATTTTTCTTAAACTTATTTTACTAAATCTAAATTTCCATTAATAATTTTAGGTGAAAATCCACTTATCTCATCAAATAAAATCCCTTCTGGTATTTAATTCCATAGGTATATTTCCTTACCTTCCATAAATGCTTCATTATTATGTACCATTTTGCTCCACTTTAGAGCATTTTATCCTTTAATTTTGCACTTTAATGCAATCTGCTACACTTGGTTACACTCGGCTTTTATATCAGAAAGTATCTAAAAACGTATCTAATTTTTAACTAATTTAATTTGCAATAATGTTAACATATTTGCAATGATATTCATAAAATCAAATATTGCTGATGTATATGATTTTATCACTATATCATATATAAGCCACATAAGCATTGTAAAAATAATTAACAATTTAAATTTTCTTACATCTTTTATATTCATTAACCATATATATGAAACTGTACTAATTAGCGGTAACAATCCAATATATCCCAAATTATTAAATTTAAAAGTTAAAATTATTGCTAAAATTGTTATGATTATTTTTTCTTTTAATCCTAATTTGTTTTTATAACATAGTATATTTCTAATCATACTTAGTGCATTTATTATAGCTCCGGTTATACCGCCTAAAATGATATTACTAATTACTGACATTCCTATTTGTACTGTCTGAAAATATAATATTTTTTTCTTTTGTTTTAGCATACCAGAGTATACCATTAATATTGAAGCAATGAGCGCAATTATATTCCCTATTATTATACTTACCATTACTATCTCCTAATTTTATCAACTATTTTACAACATTTATTATAAACTTCGGAATCTTCTCCATATCTGCTTTTAATATCTTCTAACCTTTTGTCATAACCAACATCATTACCATATTTATCTATTTGCATGTCTGCCTGATTTAAAATATCTAAATATAGAGATTTATATTCTACATTTATTTCGCCATGATAATAAATCTCTCTCCAATGTTTAAAGTTATTCCTCAAAATTTCTCCGCCAATTGTATTATGATTATTTCCATTTTTAGTAAATTCATACCCTATATCATGATTGTATCCTATAATAAAGCAATTTTTAATATCTTCATCACTCAAATTTTTACTTTTTGCAATCTCTACCATTTTTCTAGCAACTGCAATTGAATGTCTTAATCTATCTTCATCCATTTATTTTATTTTCTCATAATTATCATTTGCTGTTTCTAACATACAATATTCATTCATCACTATCACCTTTAATTATAATTATATCATTTTTACCATTATAACTATGGCAATGTTCCAAACCCCAAAAAAGCATTGAAAATACTATGTTTTTCTTATCCATTTTTGTTTCTAGATACGTTTTAGATACTTTCTCGCAACGTATTTAGTAACGTATCTAAATAATATTGCCTAATTTTATGTATAAAAAAGCCTTTATTTCAAGGCTTTTAACTACTTTCCGCAACAATTCTTATATTTTTTGCCACTTCCACATGTTCGAGTTTTTGTAGTATTTATAATACTATAAATATTATCTGTATTACTTGTATTTACTAGTGTTGTGTTTTTTGAAATATCAATATTATTTGTATTTATTGTACTTATTTTATTCATTAATATTTTGTGTTTGGCGACAAATTGGCGACATTGTCTACATCGTTATTTGTCTTTTATATGTTTTAAATTTTACAATATTATTCATTTTTTGTCTAGAATATTTTCGCAATTTTTGCAAAAACTAATTATTATCTAACTCTTTTTTATTTTGCTGTTGTAATTCAAAAATTGTTTTTTGATTTTCTATTTCTGCTCTAAGTTCATCTTCAGTTGGTAAATATAATTTGTATTTTGAAGCAAAAAGTTGCTCATTTCCTTTTAAAACAGAATATTTGGCAATGTCTTCATCTGTCTCAGAACATAATACAATTCCGATTGTAGGATTATCGTCTGGTGCTTTTTTTAATTCATCATACATTCTAACATACATGTCCATTTGACCAACATCTTGATGAGTTATTTTTTTAGTTTTTAAATCAATCAACACAAAACATTTTAATATATAATTGTAAAATACCAAATCTATATAATAATCTTCTTTTTCTGTTTGAATATGTTGTTGTCTTGCAACAAAAGCATATCCTTTTCCGTAATTCCATTAAAAATTTTTGTAAATTATTTATTATACTAGATTCAAGTTCTGTTTCTGTAAAACTATCATCTAAAGAATATCCTAAAAATTCAGCTATAACAGGATTTTTTACAAATTCTAATTTATTCATTAAATATTGATTTTCATTTACTTTTTTCATTTCATCAATGACTGGCTCTTTGACTTGAGATTTCAATAATCTATAATAATACTGTGATGAAATATTTCTTTGTAATGTTCTTACACTCCAAGTTTGACTTAATGCTTCTTTTTCATACCATTCTCTTGCTTCTTTATCAAATACTTGTAATAATGTTCTATAATGACTCCAAGAAAGCAATCTATTAAATTTTGAACACAGTGTGTTCAAAATGTTTGGAAAAGTTTTGTAAAAATTCAAAAAATAATATAAATTTCTTGAATCAAATCCTTTTCCATATTCTTCCTTCAATTCTTTTGATAGCTTTTTTATTATTTCTGTACCATAATCCGCTCTACCTTCGCCTTTTAATTCTTCTTCGGCGATTCTATATCCAATTAGCCAATTTCTTTCTACTAATGCAATATTAACAGACTGAAATGCATAATCTCGTGCTGAATTAATTATTGAACAAATATCAGTTAAAACGTCATCTGTTTTAGAATACTTAATAATTGATGTATTATTTTTATCTATTTTTTCTAAATTCATTAATTTTATTCCTCCCTTTTTAATGTTTTTTCAAATTATGAATAACTTTATATGTTTTTTTTATAATTCAATTGGTTCAACATCAATAACATCATTTAACTTTTCAGCATTAGAAGAATCTATATTGCATTGCTTAGAACCAACTTTAAATATTTTTCTAGTTGGTTGCATTTTAAACATATCTTGTGTAGTTGCACATATCCATTCTTCAGGTCTATATGGCTGATTTTTTAACCAATTATCTAAATAAAATCTTGCCATAGTCATATCAAAGTTAACCCATTGTTCTTCTTCAGGTAAATATACCATACTCCATGCATGACCTGTTGTGCCAATTCCTTCAATTCTTTTATGTTTTATACCTAAATCCCCACAAACTTTACTCTCGAAATTAACATATTCAGAACAAACTCCATCAATTAACATTCCATTTCTGTATACTGGTTGATATCCTTTCCTACTTAATCCGTGCATATAACTATATTCTGGACTTTCATTTATTTTGATAAAACCATTTTTAGCAGGTTTGTACGGACTATAAATTATACTATAATAGTCATCAATACATCTTTCTTTATTTCGACTTGATAATGGTCTCCCTTCCACTTTTTCAAATATTTCATCTAATTTTGAGCTAGCCTCATTTTTTGATAAAATTTGACCTGTTCGAATTGATTCTTCTATCATTTCTTTTGTAATATGTGTTCCAGTTATTCTCATTTCATCATTCAATTCTCCAATTTTTTCCATTATTTCATCATATACTTGAGCGCATTGAGAACTTGGAGAGTTAGTGTTATAGTCACTTAATTTCACTATTTGTAATTGATCATAATTATATGTTACATGCCATTTATAATATTCATATAATTTTGCTAATAATTGTCTAGTAGTTGCTCCATCTTTTTTTAATTCTCTTAAGCTTGATATAAATGCACTATAATCCATTTCTCTAGTTCTTTGATATGAATTATCTATATCTTCACAGCATCCTATTGCTTTAGGATCAAATTGTTTATGAGTTCCGTAAAATGCAATAATTTGGTCTTTTAAGTACCTTGATGAAGGAGTTTTCACAGAATTATGAATATATCTGTGACTAGAATCACTAACTACTATTCCTTCCATATCAATTCCATATCTTTTATTAGCTTCAATTGCATTTTTATATCTTTCATTAAGTGTTTGCCCTAATAATTTTCTTTGCTCAATTCCTACTTCTTTTGGAGTTGATACACTTCTAAATGACATATCATGCATTGGCGCAGGGATTTGCATATCTGATGTGATTCTATCCCCATTTATATCAAAGTTTCCTGCTTTTCTTGCTTCAAATTCTCCTACATAATAAGCAAATTGAATTTGTTTGTAAGCTTCTGAATCAAATTCTTTTCCAAATAGATTTTCATAATCTTGAATACCTATTGGATATTTTATTTTTCTTGTTGGAACAGGTATTGTTCCTGCTGCACCACCTATTAAAGCTCTATTTATTATTTCTGGATATGCTAATGCAAATCTTTGAGCAAATACACCAGATGCAGAATATCCACTTAAAAATATTTTATCTTGTACTTTTTTACCAGTTATTTTCTCAATTTGAGTTCTTGCATCATCAATACATTCTTTAACTTTTTCATGTATTTGAAAATCCTTTACTGATTCTACTGACATTTGTTGTAAATCTGGTAATCCTTTTAAATCTGGTACAATTGGAACAACAAGCGGAAAATCTGTTACAAAATCTGCATAATTTTTTTCAATTGGATTTCCTTTATCAGTCATAGCATGTTGTACATTTTCAACATATGAATTAGCTTGTTTTCCACCTGAATTATACATTTCTACAAACATTTCAGCATTATCTTTCATTTCTTCTGGAATACCTATAATATAAGATCCGTCTTGGGTTTGACATATATGTAAATCAATCTTTTTACCACTTCTATTTATAATAGTTTTATATTTCATAGTACCTACCTCCTATTTCTTATTTCTAATAAATGATTTCTTAATAATTTGACATTTTCTATTGCTTCCACATCTTCTAAAAAATTCTCATTATTTCTTCTCGTACAAAAATTTTCTAATTCAATAATTGCAGTATCAACATTATCTTTATTTACTTTATCTTCACAAACTT
The DNA here is from genome assembly GCA_934133175.1 of uncultured Clostridia bacterium. GTDB lineage: Bacteria > Bacillota > Clostridia > TANB77 > CAG-508 > CAG-269. Next base: position 26,248 of record CAKPAX010000006.1, read on the forward strand.
TCAAAGCAGTCTTAATATAACCACATATAGCACATGCAGTCATCGCTTTAAAATATGACACTTCTGGAAGATTAGATTTTAAGTACAATTCAGTTGCAAAATCGTCATCTATTCTCGTTGGATTTGTTAATATTATTTTCTCTGCTATATATATTCCATTTTCACTAACTGTTTTATATATTTTTTCATTTTCTGGAATTATAACTTCGCATAATGTATCTCCTCTGATTAACCATCTAAATATATAATCGAATGTTGAAACACAAAAGCCTCCCATGTCTATTTGTTGTTCAGCATTAAAATTTATTTTTTTATCGGCAATTACAATTTCATCAATTGGAAATCTTCTTCCATCTGAATACTCTTTAACCGTTTGAATTACTCTATAAAATTTAATATTTTTATCGGCTTCACATTCAAAAAATTTTCCTAACATAATTTCCTCCAACTTATTTATATTTCAAATTCAACAACTTCGCAATTTTCTAGTCCTTTAATTTTTTCTCTATCAACTAGATTCTCTAAAGGATACTTCATAAAATAACACTTTATAGGAATGGAGCTACTTCCATGAGTTACTATTAAAACATTTTCATCTTTATATTTTGTAGTTATTTCATCCAAACACTCATATATTCTTACACATAAATCTTGTATAGTTTCCATATTAAAAATATCTATATTCTTCAAATAATTACACGCATCATCAATTTCAGGATATTGGATTTTCCTTTCTTTTAACTCTACTTTAGTAATTCCTTCAAAATCTCCGTAGCATCTTTCCATTAACCTGTCATCTTCAACAATTTCAACATTAAATTGTTTATTAATTATTTCTGCTGTTTCTCTTGCTCTTTTTAATGGCGAAGTAATTATAATATCTATTTTTTCATCTTTGATTTTTTCACCTGTTATCAAAGCTTGTTCTTTACCAACTTCGTTTAATTCTATATCTTTTCTACCTTGTAATCTTCCAAGTGAATTCCATTCAGTTTGACCATGTCTTGTTATAAAAACCTTCATAATATATCTTTCCTTTTCTATGTTTTATTCAATTTAAATACATACAATGATTAGCTATCTCTTGATAGGTATTATATCAAAAAATTTACATTCTTACAACAAAACATCATTCATTTAAAAACTTTTTAGAGAGCTAATTATGCCAACCAGCTCTCTAATTCTAGTAAAATTTTATATTAATATTTAGATAGAAATTTTATATTCTATAATTTCTTCAATAACATCTAAATTTATAGCATTTTCATAAGAATCCGTTGCATTTTTTCTTGTTTCATCTGTGCTTGAAATATAATAATTTTTTGTAGTTTCTATATCTTTATGTCCTAACACATCTGCTACATCTCTTATTTCTACTCCATTTCTTAAAATTGTAGTCGCATAACTTCCCCTTAAATCATAAAATCTGCAATTTTCTATCCCAAGTTCATTATGAATTATTTTATATGGATATTTTGTACTATCAGTGCCTTCATATACTCCATTATTCTTTACAAATACAAAATCTACTTCAGGTAATGCAACATCTATCTCAGCGTATGCATTTACTATCTTTATTTCAGGTTTGTTATTATATGGATTTATAACATTTTTCTTATACTGTTTCATATATGTATCTCCATAATTTTGCTTATGCATTTCTTGTTCTTCTTCATATCCTTTTAAAGCTTTAAGTAATGTATCACCTATTGGAACAGTCCTATAGCTTGTTTGTGTTTTACATGTTCCAAAATACCATACAGTTGTTGAATTACCACTTAAATGTCTTCCTTTTGTTCCCCCTGCTTGATTTTTCTTTAATATGTTCTTGTTTACACTAATTGTTTTATTTTTGAAATCAATATCATTCCAAGTTAAAGCAAATACTTCTGCAATCCTTAATCCAGTGCAATATGCTGTTAAAAAGGCATAATATACACAATGATTATTTTTGAATCTATTTAATATCGTATTTATTTCTTCCGTTGTAAATATATGTGCTACATCTTTTGGTGGCTCGTCATATTTAGGTAGTTTTAAATTTGCAGCAGGATTAACTTTTACATATTCATTATCTATTGCATAATTAAATGAACATTTTAATACTTTCCTGATATTATTCAAAAAATTTTTGCTATATGCTTTTTCAACATATATCTTATTTAAAAAATCTTGTAAAGTTGGTTTTGTTATTTGAGATAGTTTATAAAAGCCCAAATTAGGTTTTAAATGTGTTTTAACTATATTACTATATGTTTCTATAATGTGATACTTTAAATTTATTTTACAATGATTATCTAGCCAATAATCTAAGAAGTCTAAATAGCTCATTTCGTTAGATACAAATTTCCTACCAGTATTTAAGTATTCATTATAAGCTATTGTTCCTTGTTTTAGTGCTTCTGCTTTTGTTTTAAAACCTGATTTTGTAATTCGTTTTCTTTTACCCTCAATTTTAGCAACATCAAAATTGTACTCATAAACATTTCCTATCTTTCTTACATTTACCATTTTGTTTTTACCTCCAATCTGTAAATAACGATTGAACGAAAAAAGACTGACATCTTTTACAATGTCAGTCAATATTAAACTAATTTTAATATTTTAGATTTGTCGCCAGGTTTATATTCATTGATAAATAAGTACTTCCGAGGATTTTCGGCGACAATTTTATTTTGTTTGGCGACAAAAGCATATTTTTTGCATTTATGTCAATTTGTATAATTTTCTGTAATCCCTGCTATTACTGATTTCTTCCACAACAGTTCTTATACTTCTTCCCACTTCCACATGGACAAGGATCATTTCTACCAATTTTTGGGCCTTCATTAACAACTGTTCTATTAATTTCATCTGAAATTTTTCCACCATTGTCAACACTATTTATTGCTTCTAACGCTGCACCTGTTATTTTTGCAGTTTCATGTCTTTTGGCTTCACCTTGTTTACGTATATTCATAAGAATTTTTACAACATCAACTTTAATATCAGCAATCATTTGATCAAACATGTCAAATCCTTCAATTCTATATTGAACAACTGGATCTTTTTGACCATATGCACGAAGACCAATACCATCTTTTAATTCATCCATACTATCTATATGGTTCATCCATTTTTCATCAACAACTTTAAGCATTACAACTCTTTCAAGCTCTCTCATTTCTTCTGAACCAATCTCTTGTTCTTTTGCTTGATATTTTTCATGTGCTTTGTTCTTTAATTCTGTTGAAATTGCATCTGGATTTGATTTATTTTCTTTAATAACATCTAATATGTCTATTCCAAAAATATTTAAAATTTCTGTATTTAAACTTTCTACATTAACAGTATTATTTTCACTTTCAATATACATTGAAACAACTTCATCAGAAATACTATCAATCATATTTAAAATATTACCATTAATATTTTCTCCGTCTAATACTTGTCTTCTTTGAGCATAAATTATTTCTCTTTGTGCATTCATAACATCATCATATTTTAATACATTTTTTCTTATGCTAAAGTTTCTTCCTTCTACTTTCTTTTGAGCATTTTCTACTGCATTAGAAATAATTCTTGATTCAATTGGTAAACTTTCATCTGCTCCAAGTTTGTCATAAACTTTTGTTACCATATCTCCACCAAAGATTTTCATTAAGTCATCATCTAATCCTATATAGAATTTTGACTCACCAGGATCTCCTTGACGTCCACTACGTCCACGTAATTGGTTGTCAATTCTTCTTGATTCATGTCTTTCTGTTCCTATTATTTTTAATCCACCAGCAGCAATTACCTTTTCTTTTTCTTCTTTTATTTCTTCATCATATTTCTTTTCTAATTCTGCGAATTTTTCTCTTGCTCTTAATATTTCTTGGTCGTCTGTTTCATAATATGTATTAGATTCTTCTATTAAGTTTTCTGGAACTTTATTTTTCTTCATTTCTTGTTTTGCTAAAAATTCACTATTTCCTCCAAGCATAATGTCAGTACCACGTCCAGCCATATTTGTTGCTATTGTTACAGCACCATATTTACCTGCTTGAGCAACAATTTCAGCTTCTTTTTCATGGAATTTAGCATTTAAAACTTCATGAGGAATTCCTTCTTTTTTAAGCTTTTGACTTAATTTTTCAGATTTTTCTATTGATACTGTACCAATTAATACTGGTTGTCCTTTTTTGTGACTTTCTTTTATACTTTCAACAATTGCATTATATTTAGCATTTTCATTTTTATATATTACATCTGTTTGATCATCTCTAATCATAGGTTTGTTTGTAGGAATTTCTATAACATCTAAGTTATATATTTCTTCAAATTCTGCTTCTTCTGTCATAGCAGTACCTGTCATACCTGATAACTTGTCATACATTCTAAAATAATTTTGGAATGTAATTGTTGCAAGTGTTTTTGATTCATCAGCGATTTTAACATGTTCTTTTGCTTCAATTGCTTGATGTAATCCGTTGTTATATCTTCTTCCATACATTATACGTCCAGTAAACTCGTCAACTATTAATACTTCCCCATCTTTAACGATATAATCTTTATCTTTTTTCATTATTCCATGTGCACGTAAAGCTTGATTTACATGATGTACTAATGTTGAATTTTCTAAGTCATTAAAGTTGTCTAATTTAAAGAATTCTTCTGCTTTTTTAATACCTTTTAATGTAAGAGATGCAGATTTCGCTTTTAAGTCTACTATATAATCATATTTTTCATTATCTTCAGCTTGATCAAAATCTTTTACATCTTCTTCTACAATAACTTTTGCTTCTAATCTTTTAACAAAATCATTAGCTTTTTTGTATAAATCAGATGATTCATTAGCTCTACCTGATATTATAAGAGGAGTTCTTGCTTCGTCTATTAAAATACTATCAATTTCGTCTACGATTGCATAACTTAGTCCTCTTTGTACTAATTGGTTTTTATATATAACCATATTATCTCTTAGATAATCAAATCCAAATTCATTATTTGTACCATATGTTACGTCAGCAGCATATGCTTTTTGTTTTTCGTCAGGTTCCATACCTGCAATTACAAGACCAACAGATAGTCCTAAAAATTTATATAATTTTCCCATCCATTCACTATCTCTTTTAGCCAAGTAATCATTAACAGTAATAACATGTACACCTTTTCCAGTAAGTGCGTTTAAGTATACTGGAAGTGTTGCAACTAAAGTTTTACCTTCACCAGTTTTCATTTCTGCTATTCTTCCTTGGTGTAATATAATACCACCAATTAATTGAACATCAAAATGTCTCATACCTAAAGCTCTTTTTGATGCTTCTCTAACTACTGCAAAACTTTCTGGCAATATATCATCTAAAGTTTCACCTTTTTGTAATCTACTTTTAAATTCATCTGTTTTAGCTCTTAATTCTTTATCAGATAATTTTGATATTTCTTCTTCTAAAGAGTTAATTTTATTTACTATAGGCATAACTCTTTTAACTTCTTTTTCACTGTAAGATTTAAATATTTTGTTTAATACACTCATTTGTATGTAACCCTCCTAAGTTTAGATTTACGTTGTAACTATATCACTAATTTTTCTATTTATCAAGGAATTTTTAAAAAAAATATGAATATAATTGAACTAATTATAAATTTAATTAATTGGAGGTATAAATTTAATGTTTATATATAATGTAAAAATTAATGGTAGTCGTTTTTTTAAAATATTTTTTACTATTGTCGTAATATTTATGGCTTTGCTATTTGTATTTGGAATGTATAAAATTTTTGGAAATGCATCTAATAATTTTAAGGTTTCAGATAAACAAGAATCAAGTGTCATAGAAATAAATTCAAACAATTATACAAATGTATTAAAAACAGTACATGATGACTTAAATTCATATACAGGAAAAGAAATAAAGTGCACAGGATATGTTTATAAATTATTAGATTTTAAAGACAATCAGTTTGTATTAGCAAGAAATATGGTTATTTCATCTAATCACCAATATGTTGTTGTAGGTTTTCTATGTGAATCAAATGAAATTAAAAAGTTTGCTGAAAATTCATGGGTTGAAATTACAGGTACTATAACAAAAGGTGATTATCACGGAGAAATTCCGGTTATTAAAATCAAAGAAATTAAAGAAATCAATAAACCTAATGAAGATTATGTGTATCCTCCTGATGACTCTTTTATTCCTACTAATGCAATATTGTAATAAAAATATTATATTAATTAATTTTATAATAAAATTTAATATTATCTATAAAAATTGTCATATTTTGTTTTGTAATACCGCGTAGCGAACAACCGGAGCGTAAGCGAAGGGCGAATGGAGCAGCCTTCCCGAAGGATTCCGAGGGCTGCGACAACAAGGTATAAAAAACAACATATGACAATTGTGTTTTTTATCTTTTATCAAAAATGCTCTTAATAACCCCATTATCTATAAAAGTAGCAAATATATCTTTGAAAATAATTAATATTATTGGACCAATAATCATTCCTATTACTCCCATAAATTTAAATCCTGTATACATAGCAATTAATGTAAAGATTGGATGTATTCCAATTTGTTTACTTACTATTCTTGGCTCTATAAATTGTCTTACAACAGACATTATTATCCATAGTAATATAATTGCCATGCCTAATTTTAAATCGCCATTTAAAGCAGAAATTATTCCCCATGGTACCATTACTGTTCCAGAGCCTAATATTGGAAGCGCATCAACAAATCCAATTGCTAAGGCAATTAAAAGAGGATATTCAACATTTAATTTTATAAATTTAAAAATATATAAACCTACTAAAGAAATTATAAAAGAAATAAATATTAAAATACACTCTGCTTTTAAAAAACTTCCTAACATTTTTATTATTTCTCTTAAATGTATTCCTATTTTTTTTACCCATTTTTCTGGTAAATGATGTTCCATTTGATCTAATATATAAATTTTATCAGTACAAATAAAATATAAAGATAATATTGTTACAACAAAATAAATTGCAATTGTAGGAATTGACGTTATAAACCCCATTAAGCTATTTAAAGCATTTTTAAGCCAATTTGATATCGTTGTTAAAAAATCTGATGTAGAATTTTGAATGATATTTTGTACTTCACTAGAAAGTTTTATTTTATCAAAATTAAAGCTATTCATAATATTTTGTATTTGTATGTAAGCTTTATCAAAATAATCATTTATACCTTGCATTAAATTTGTAGCCTCTGAAATTAACGTGGTTATTCCCCATGCTAGTCCACCTAAAATAATTGTAAAAGCAATTATAAAAATTATAATTGAACTTGTTTTTCTTGTTAATTTACTTTTTTTCATAATAAATTTTATAGCAGGTTCTAATAATAATGATATAACAAACGCTATTAAAAAAGGCATGTAAAATATAGATAATTTAAATGCCAAGAAAAGTCCTATTAATATAATTAATACATAAATAATTCTAGTTAATACCTTTGTCCAATATGACATATCTATTATCATAAAATCCCTCCAGTATATTATATGTATACAAAATTTAAAATAAAACTAAGTCCAATAAAAATATTGGACTTAATTAAAAGATCTTCAATTTATTACTCGTTATTTTTATTTTGTCCTTTGCAATTGCATATATTTTCTATTGTTGTAAAAACTTGTTCTTTTCCTAGTTCTTGATTATAATGTGCTAGATCTCCCATTGTTAATATTCCTACAACTTTATCATTTTCTAATACTGGTATTCTTCTTATTTGATTTTCAGACATTTTTTTCTCTGCAGAATTTACCTCGTCATTTGAATTACATGTACAAACATCACATGTCATTATTTCACTTACTGGTGTTTGATCTGTATTCTTATTACAAGCTATACTTCTTAAAATTATATCTCTATCTGTAACAATTCCTACAATACCATTATTATCATCGCATACAGGTATACAACCAACATGGTTTTGACACATTAATTTAGCAACTTGTCCAACATTACAATCCGGTTTTACACAACATACCTCATTACACATACATTCACTAACTTTCATATATTTACCACCTTTCATTTGTGTTAAAATTTAAATTATGATTTTAACATTATTATTTTATACAATTAAAAAAAATATATTCAAATTCAAAATTTTAATTTTTAAATTTGTTTTTTTGAACAAATCTTTTAAATAAATTTTCTGTACAGTGTAGGTTTCTAAATTATAAAAGAACAAAAGCGGACATTAATAACTTTTGTTCTTATAATATAAAAAATAGAGTATAAAACTCTATTTTTTTAATATTCATATATATCATAATTATCTTGGAAGTCTCTTGGCATAAATGGAGGTCTGCCTCCTGGTCCAGGACCCATTCCACCTGGAAAATTTGGTCTCATAGGTGGTCTTACTGGTGGTCTAGGTGGCCTCTGATTATTTCCACCTAATAATTCTCTTATTAACAAAATTCTAATTAAGTCATTTAGTACAAAATTTCTTCCTCCAATTTGTCTTGTTTCTCCGCTTCTATTTTCTACTTTTACATCCATTTTTTTATTTGAATTATTCATACTATTTTGAGTATTTTCCCCGCTTCTATTGTTAACACTGTTTCCAACATTATTACTCAAATTAATATTAATATTTACTTCTTCATTTCCTTCCATAGCCATATAAATCTCATTTGTCATACTATCAATCAATTGTTTGGTAATTGGTTTTGTATTATTATTACAAACCTTACATACCATAGGATAAACAATTCTATATATTTTAGGATAACACTCTTCCAAATCCTTATTAATTTCCATATTTTGTTCTTGGCAATTATTATTCATATTATATGTATTATAGTTATTAACCATTGGATACCCCAAAATACTTCTTATATAATCATCATATGATTCATTATACATAAATTTAACCTCCTTGCAAAATCTATAATATATTATGCAAGAAGGTCTTTATTAGTTACAAATTATTTACTAAATTTTTAAATTGATTTCCTCTATCTGCAAAGTTTTTAAACATATCGAAACTTGCACTTGCAGGAGAAAATATTACAACTTGATTTGGTTTAGCAATTTTATTTGCAATTTGAACAGTTTGTTCCAAAGTATCACATTGATAAATATCCATATATTTATGTTCTAAATCAAGTTCATTTTTTACAGCATTAAATATCTTTTCTGAAGTTTGCCCTATAAGTATTAAAACTTTTACTTTATCAATAATAGGTTTTGCTAGTGGTTCATAATCTAATTTCTTATCATAACCACCTGCAATTAAGATAATTTCTTCGTCAAAAGCATTTAAAGCTGATAATGTTCTAGTTGGAGAAGAACTTGCTGAGTCATTATACCATCTTACATTATCAATTGTTCTTACTAATTCTATTCTATGTTCTACTCCAGTAAATTCCTTTATTGTTTGAACAGCCTTTTCTATTGGAACAAGATCTTTAGTTGCAGCAATTGCAGCACATATATTTTCATAATTATGTTTTCCTTTTATTAGTAATTGTTTTGTATCTAGTATGTGTTTTCTAACCTTATCGTCACATTCTTTTATAATATCTTCATCTACTATATAACCATTATCTAGTTTTTCTTTACTGCTGAAGAATATAACATTTCCATTTGCTTCGCTTTCACAAGCTCTAGTTATTACATTATCATAATTTAAAATTAAAGTTCCACCTTTGTCTTGATATCTAAATATATTTTTCTTTGAATCTATATATTCTTCATAATCCTTATGTATATTCAAATGATTTGGAGTTATATTTGTTATAACAGATATTTGAGGACTTACTTGCATTCCCATTAATTGAAAACTACTTAATTCTAAAACAACAATATCTTCTGGAGTCATTTCATTTAGTTTAGTAAATAATGGTATACCAATATTACCACCCAAAAAACAATTATATCCTGCATTTTTTAATATTTTATAAATTAATGTAGTTGTAGTTGTTTTTCCATCACTTCCAGTTATTCCTATAACAGGACATGGGCACATTTTCATTAATAGTTCTATTTCTGTTGTTACTATTGCTCCCCTATTCTCTTCTTCAACTAATTCTGCTCTAGTTGGTAAACAACTAGGAGAACGAAATATTAAATCAAATCCTTTTAATTCTGAAAGACAGTTTTTACCAAGTGAAAATTCCATTGAATATTTTGTTACTTTATCCATGATTTCATTTGGAATGTTATCTATATCTTTTTCATCAAAAATCTTAACTATAGCATTATTAGCGTGTAAATAATCCAATAATGGTAAATTACTTACACCTAATCCAATTATAGCAACTTTCCTTCCAACTAAATAATTATTAAATTCTTCTAATTTGTCATTTACATATTCCATAATCTCACTCCCTATTAATTAAATAACTGCTTCTAATTTAATATTATCTAATACTTTTTCACATGATTCTCTCACATTTTTACAATTAGTAACATCTATAATTTTAGTATTATCATAAATATCATAATAACCAGTTTCTTTTTGAAGTTTATCTCTTTTTTCTATTGTTTCTTTTATTTGTTCTTGTGATAGTTTTCCATTATATTGTATGAATTTTCTTCTAATTCGTTCATCTATACTTGCTGTTATAAAAAAATGATATGTTACACCAGGATACATTTTAACAATATCTCTTGATGATAATATAATATTATATTTTTTTCTATAATCATCTATAAGTTTTTTTCCAAATTCATATAATTTACTATTATCTGCTTTGTTAGATATTTTTGATACAGCAAGAGAATTTTCATTTGATTGTAAATCTTCATCTTCTATTTTCTTATCATCTATATATATAACAGTTTCTCTGTTTTCTAATTTAATTTTTATGTTTAATTCATTCATTATTTCATGTGCATCAATATTTTTTTTGATATCTATTTTTTTATTTTTTATACCATAAACTATTCCTCTATATATGTTTCCACCATGTAGAATTATAGAATTGGGTATATAATTTAGTAATTCTTTACAAATAGAAGTTTTGCCAGCACCAACTAAACCTTCTATTCCAATTACTATATTCTTATTTTCCATTTTACAGCTCCCTTAAAAATATCTAACATGTATTATACAATATTTTTACATAAAAAACAAATTAAATTGAATATAAACACATTTTTTGGAAAAAATATAAATATACCATAAAAAATGGAGGTGCATTTTCATGTCAGAAAAAAATAGTAAAAAGAATAACAAAGGTAACAAAAATAATCAAAGCAAACAAAATGAAAACAATAATAACCAATAAATTTTGTTATTAAAACACAATATAAAAGACCATAATTATATAACAATTATGGTCTTTACTTTTTATTTAATTACTTAAAGTATTTATTCTAACATCTAACTTATTAGCCATTTTCGCGCAAGATACTAATTCTTTAGAAATACTTGTAGATATATCTTTTTCCGGCTTATATTTAACTTTATGTTCTACATTAGCCCAAAAATCCATCACAGCAGTACGTATTTGGACTTCAACTTTTACATATATAATTTTTTCTACTAGATTAATCGGAACTTCTACAATTAAATGATAGCTTGAGTATCCGCTTTTTTTAGGATTATTTACATAGTCTTTTTCTTTAATAGTTCTTACTCCAGGAATTTTTTGTATTAATTTTTTAATAACAAATATATCATTTTTAAATTGGCACACAACTCTTATACCAGCAATATCATTAATATTTCTAATTAAATTTTCATATGTAATTTCATATTCTTTCCTTCGCATTTTTTTAATTAAACTATCTGGTGATTTTATTCTAGTTTTTGTATGATCTATTAAATCATAATCATATAAATATTTAAATTCATCTTTTATAATTTCTATTCTAGTTTCTAACTCTCTTAAAGCTGACGAATATAAAAACATTAATTTTTTAAACGTCTCACTTTCAGTATCTACAATTTCTTTTTCTGATACTAAAGATTCAAATTTTATCATATCTTCACTTTTTACTTTATCTATTGTATTTTTTCCCATATACTTTACCTCTTTATATTTATTATGTGCTTATTTTACAAATACATTGTTTCTAAAATATATTTTTAATATGAATTTATTGTGAATTTTATAGTTTGTTTTTTAATTAGTTAATATATATTATTTTTCAAATGCCGCGTAGCGAACAACCGGAGCGTAAGCGAAGGGCGAATGGAGCAGCCTTCCCGAGGGATTCCGAGGACTGCGACAACAAGGCATAAAAAATAATATATATTAACTAGTATATAATAAAAAAGCACATAATATGATTTTTAACATCAATATTATATGCTTTAATCTATTTAAAAATTACTGTTCTAAATATTTTTTTAAAAACTTACCAGTATAACTTCTTTCATTTTTACAAATTTGTTCAGGAGTTCCTATAGCAACTACCTCTCCTCCATTGTCTCCACCTTCTGGTCCTAAATCTATTATATAATCTGCTGTTTTTATTAAATCTAAATTATGTTCTATAACTATAATTGTGTTTCCTGTATCGACTAATCTTTGTAATATATCAATTAATTTATGAACATCTGCAATATGAAGTCCAGTAGTTGGTTCATCCAAAATATATAAAGTCTTTCCTGTAGCTCTTTTCGATAATTCTGTAGCTAGTTTTACTCTTTGAGCTTCTCCTCCTGATAAAGTTGTTGAAGGTTGTCCTAATTTTATATACCCTAATCCTACGTCATTTAAAGTTTGAATTTTATTTTTTATTTTAGGAATTTTATCAAAAAATTCTAATGCTTCTTCAACTGTCATATCTAAAACATCTGCAATATTTTTTCCTTTATATTTTACTTCTAGTGTTTCATGATTATATCTTTTTCCTTTACATACTTCACAAGGTACATATATATCTGGCAAAAAATGCATTTCTATTTTATGGACTCCATCACCATTACAAGATTCACATCTTCCCCCTGCAACATTAAAACTAAATCTTCCCTTTGAATATCCTCTAAGTTTTGCTTCATTTGTTTCGGCAAATATATCTCTTATTAAATCAAATACTCCAGTATAAGTTGCTGGATTTGAACGAGGAGTTCTTCCTATTGGTGATTGATCTATATTTATAATTTTATCAATATTTGATATTCCTTTTATTTCACTGCACTTTCCTGGCTTTTCATTTGAACCATTTAATTCTTTTGCAATTGTTTTATATAGTATTTCATTTACTAAAGTACTTTTTCCTGATCCAGATACTCCTGTAACACAATTAAATACGCCTAAAGGGAATTTTACAGATATATTTTTTAAGTTGTTTTCTGTTGCTTTACATACTTCAATACATTTATTTTTTAAAGGTTTTCTCCTTGTTTTTGGAACTGATATTTTTCTTCTTCCACTTAAATAATCGCCTGTAACAGAATTTGGTGAAAGTTTAATTTCTTCTGCAGTTCCTTGTGCCATTACATTTCCACCATGCACACCAGCCCCTGGCCCTATATCTATAATTTGATCTGCTGCATACATAGTATCTTCATCATGTTCTACAACAATTAAAGTATTTCCTAAATCTCTTAATTTTTTTAAAGTTGCTAATAATTTATCATTATCTCTTTGGTGTAATCCAATACTTGGTTCATCTAAAATATATAAAACTCCTGTTAATCCAGAACCAATTTGAGTTGCCAAACGAATTCTTTGAGCTTCTCCTCCTGATAATGTTCCTGCACTTCTTGATAATGTTAAATATTCTAATCCAACATCAATTAAGAATTGTAATCTTTGATCTATTTCTTTTAAAATTAATTCAGATATCATTTTTTCTGTTTTATTTAATTTTAAATTTCTTAAAAATTCTTGCATTTTTCTAACAGACATATCTGTTAGTTCATTTATATTTACATCATTTATTTTTATAGAAAGTATTTCTTTTTTTAACCTTGCTCCATTACATGTTGGACAATGAGAATTACTCATATACATTTCATAAAAATCTCTCATACCTTGGGATTTAGTTTCATTATGTCTTCTATCTAATGTAGGAAGCACCCCTTCAAATGGTGCTGTAAATTTTCTTATTCCAGCAGGTGATTCGTATTCAAAGTCTATTTTTTCATCACCTGTACCATATAATATTTTTTCCATAAAGTCTCTAGGTAATTTTTTAATAGGTTTACTAATATCTACTCCATAATGTCTTCCTATGCTTTCAAAATACATTTTGGCCATTGTTTCGCCCTTTTTCATTGTACTAGATCCAAAAGCTTTTACACCATCATATAATGTTTTATTTTTATCAGGTATTATTAAATCTTCATCCATTTTCATTAAATAACCTATTCCTGTACATTCTGGACAAGCTCCAAATGGATTGTTAAAAGAAAACATTCTAGGTGTTAATTCCGGAAAACTAAACCCACAATTAGGGCAAGCATAATTACAACTATATAATATTGGTTCTTTTCCTTGAACATCTATTAAAACTAATTTATCTGCATATTTTAAAGATAATTCCACGGATTCTGTTAGTCTGCTTCTTATTTCTGGTTTAATAACTAATCTGTCTACAACTAATTCTATATCATGTTTCTTTTTTCTATCTAGTTCTATATCATCAGAAAGTTCATATATTTGTCCATCAATTCTAACTCTTACAAAACCTTCTTTTTGATATTCTTCTAATTGTTTTTTATATTCTCCCTTTTTTCCTCTAACTACTGGTGCTAAAACTTGTATTTTTGTACCTTCTTCTAATTTTAAAACATTATCTACTATTTGATCTAATGTTTGTTTTTCTATTTTTTTATGACAATTTGGGCAATATGGTACACCTATTCTTGCATATAAAAGTCTTATATAATCATATATTTCTGTAACTGTTCCAACAGTTGAACGAGGATTTTTTGAAGTTGTTTTTTGATCAATTGAAATTGCAGGTGATAAACCTTCAATTGACTCTACATCTGGTTTTTCCATTAAACCTAAAAATTGTCTTGCATATGAAGATAAACTTTCTACATATCTTCTTTGCCCTTCAGCATATAAAGTGTCAAAGGCTAATGAAGATTTTCCTGAACCAGAAAGACCTGTAATTACAACTAATTTATCTCTAGGAATTTCTATATTTATATTTTTTAAATTGTGTTCCTTTGCACCTTTTATTATTATTTTGTCATTCATATTTTTCACCCCTACTGATTGTTAATTATACTATATTTATTTATACAAAACAAGAGTTTGTATAAATATTTTTTAATAACATTTAATTAAATTATAAAAACTAAGTTTTATACAAAAAGAGGTAGTTATATAAAATATAACCACCTCTGCACACACTAAATTTAATGTGTATTTAATATGGAAAAACTCTTTTCAGGAGAATTTTACCTCTTCTCCTAATTAATTTTCTATTTGCAATAATCATTATCGTTCCAAAAACAAAACATGTATTTATTGCTAAAAACATTACATAGATACCTATTGCAAATTTATAAAACTGCTCATAATAGATATCCTTGAATATATATTTTAAATACCATACATATTCACCATTGTTCTTTATAACTTGAGTAAGTTCTTGGATTTCCCCTGCCTTTTTAGAACTTATGTTTACACAATACTCACTTTCCTTATTATCATAATTAATACTAATATTATATATTTTAGTATCAACGCCAGATAATACAATCTTATCATCTTTTACCCTTACACTAGATGATAAAATATTTCTGAGCTCATCATTTTGTTCTTCAAAGCTCCGGGCTCCTTTAAAAAATACAAATGTAACTCCAAGTGTTACTAATGCTGTAAGAAAAATGATTACAGCAATTATCTTTTTGTTTCTTTTTCCCATATTTTCTCTCCTTATTTATTCTTTTATCTTCATGTTACTATATCATAAACTCCTTTTTATAAGGAGATAATAAAATCTTTATGTTAACAATTATAACATATAAATTAATTTTTGACAAGTATATAGATTTTATAGAATAACTTATTAATGTTGTATTGTTTGCATATATGGTATTCCAACTACAGTCACATTATCATCTACATCTTTTAAAACTACTGCATTTGCTCCAACTTTTACATTATTTCCAATTTTAATAGGTCCTAATATTTTAGCTCCTGCTCCAACCATTACATTGTTTCCTAAGTCTGGGTGTCTTTTATATTTGTCTTTTCCTGTTCCGCCAAGTGTTGCATTATGATAAATCGTACAATCATTTCCTATTACACTAGTTTCACCTATTACAATTCCCATCCCATGATCTATAAATAATCTTCTTCCTATGGTTGCACCTGGATGTATTTCTATTCCAGTAAACCATCTTCCTATTTGAGATATTAGTCTAGCTAAAAAGAATATTTTATTTTTATATAAAAAATGTGCTAATCTATAAAATACTAATATATGAAAACCAGGATATAAAATAATTACTTCTAGAATATTTCTAGAAGCGGGATCTTTTTGTTTTATATTTTTAGCATCTTCATATAATTCTTTAAATATTTTCATACAAATCACCTATTATATTCTATGATTTTATTTATAGATTTGATATTTTTATAATATATGTAAAAATAAATTTTATGACTAAATTAGCTTGTTTTATAAATAAAAAGTACTATTTATTAAAAATATAAATATACTAATAAAGTAATTTTTTATTTAGTTTACTGTATTACTTAATGGAGGTTATTAATGGGAACAATTAAATATTTATACAGCAAAGTAATGTCAGCAACACACAATAAGGTTAAACTTATTGCTGATAAAGAAGAGTTGTTGTTTTTAAAACAGCATCACATCAATCACACAATTGATGAAAATAACTATATTGTTATTGATAAAAACGATTTTTTAGAAAAAGTAGCTTAAAGTTTTATTAAACAAAGTTAATACAGTAAACAAAAAAGTCCTTGGTTTTTTCAAGGGCTTTTTCATATCTCATAATATTACATTAATTTTTCTAATTCTTTAATTTTATCTCTTATTTCTGCTGCCTTTTCAAATTCCATATCAGCTGCAAATTTTAACATTTCATCAGTTAATTTTGTTATTATGTCTTTTATATCTTCATTTTTTTCTAATTTATACTCTACACTTATATCTTCAACCATAGTAGCCTTTATTGTATCTCTAATAGATTTTTGTATTGTTTTTGGAGTTATTCCATGTTCATTATTATATTCTTCTTGTATTTTTCTTCTTCTATTTGTCTCTTTTATTGCTTTTTCCATAGAATCTGTAAGTTCATCTGCATACATTATTACTGTTCCTTCTGTGTTTCTTGCTGCACGTCCTATAGTTTGAATTAATGATCTTTCAGAACGTAAAAATCCTTCTTTATCAGAATCTAATATTGCAACTAAAGATACTTCAGGTATATCAAGACCTTCTCTTAAAAGGTTTATTCCTACTAATACATCAAATTCTCCAAGCCTCAAATTTCGAATTATTTCCATTCTTTCTAATGCTTTTATATCTGAATGCATATAATTTACTTTTATATCTAAACTTTTTAAATATGAGGTCAAATCTTCTGCCATTTTTTTAGTCAATGTTGTAACTAATACTCTTTCTTTTTTTTCTATCCTTATTCTAATTTCTTCTAATAAATCATCTATTTGGTTTGTTGCCGGTTTTACTATAATTTTAGGATCAAGAAGTCCAGTAGGCCTTATAATTTGTTCTACAACATTATTTTTAGAATGTTCCTTTTCATACTCAGCAGGTGTCGCACTAACAAATACAACCTGATTTAATCTTTCTTCAAACTCATTAAATTTTAAAGGTCTATTATCATATGCTGATGGTAATCTAAAACCATAATTTACAAGAGAATCTTTTCTTGATTTGTCGCCATTATACATTGCTCTAACTTGTGGGATTGTTGCATGTGATTCATCAACTAGTAACAAGAAATCTTTTGGAAAGTAATCAAATAATGTAAATGGAGGACTACCTGGTTTTCTCCCACTTATATGTCTAGAATAATTCTCTATTCCTTGGCAGAATCCTGTTTCCTTCATCATTTCTATATCAAAATTAGTTCTTTCTTGTATTCTTTGCGCTTCTATTAATTTATTTTGACTTTTAAAATATTCTACTCTTTCATCTAGTTCTTCTTCTATTGTTTTTATTGCATGTTCCATTTTATCCTGTGTTGTTACATAATGAGAATTAGGAAATATCATAACATGATTTCTTGTTGCTATATTTTTTCCTGTTAATGGATTTATTTCTGTTACTTTTTCTATTTCGTCTCCCCAAAATTCTACTCTTATAGCAGATTCACTTTGATCTGATGGATATATTTCTACAATATCACCTTTTGCTCTAAAAGTTCCTCTTTTAAAGTCAATTTCATTTCTTGTATATTGCATTGTTACTAATTTCTTTAATACTTCATCTCTTGATTTTTGCATTCCTGGTCTTAAAGATATTATCATATTTTCATAATCTATTGGGTCACCAAGTCCATATATACAAGACACAGATGCAACTATTATAACATCTCTTGTTTCAAATAATGATGCTGTTGCAGAATGACGCAATTTGTCTATTTCATCATTTATTGATGCATCCTTTTCTATATATGTATCAGAAGCGGCAATATAACTTTCTGGTTGATAATAATCATAGTAAGATACAAAATATTCAACATGGTTTTCTGGAAAAAACTCTTTAAATTCTGAATACAATTGACCTGCCAATGTTTTATTATGAGCTAATACTAATGTAGGTTTTTGTACTTTTTGTATTATATTTGCCATTGTAAATGTTTTTCCAGAACCTGTTACACCTAAAAGTGTTTGAAATTTCTTTCCTTGTTCTATTCCATTTGATAAATATTCAATTGCTTTTGGTTGATCCCCTGTTGGTTCATATGGTGAATGTAGTTTAAACATATTACCTCCAATTTATTTTAAATATTCTTTTAAAAATTCACAATTTTTATAATCTTTGTCATTTTTTATAATATCTAAAAGTTCTTCAATCATATCCTTTGTAATTTTACTATTTTTCTTTTCATAAAACTTTTTTAATGGTTTTTGCATATCCATCATTACTTTTGTAGCTTTATTAGTATTCTGTTTCTTGAACAAATTATTCATTTTTTCTATTTGATTTTTATATATAATTTTACCTACTTTTGTATCTTTTATCTGTTCTAGTGTATTTTCATCTGTAACATTTTCTATATTCAAATGCTTCTCTGGTAATTTATATCCTAATAATCGCTCAAAATCTTCATCAGAAATATTCTGAATATTTCCATCATAATATTTTTGAGGATATCTTTTAGATATTTTTTTATCCCTAGAATTTATATATATTTCTTGCTTTAAAACAATATCTCTACTAGATTTCCCTATTTGTATTTGATATGTTCCTTCTTCAATTTTCCAAGATTTTGTTTCCGTATTATAGTACTCAAATGATTTCCTATTTAGTTTAATAGCAATTTCTTTTTCTTCATTTGGACTTAACTCTATTTTAACAAATTCTTTTAATTCTTTATTAGGTTTATATATTTTAGGTTCTATTTGACTTATATATATTTGTGCTATTTCTTTTCCAGTTACTTTACCAATATTTTTAATTTTAAATTTTACTTCTATTTTATCATCATATTTATTAACTTTTAAATTAGAATACTGAAATTGAGTATAACTTAATCCAAATCCAAATGGAAATAAAACTTCTTTATTTACTTTATCATAATATCTATATCCAACATATATAGATTCTTTATATTCTGAAATCAATTCTGTACCAGGGTAATAATTATAACATGGTGTATCTGATAAATCTTTAGGATAAGACTCTGATAACTTTCCACTTGGGTTTACTTTACCAATCAAGCAATTAACAATTGCTCTTCCTCCTGCTTCTCCTCCTAAATAACCGGTAATTATTGCTTTTACATCATCCTTCCATGGCATTGCTATTGGTGAACCATTTGATAAAACAACAATTACATTATTATTCACTTTACATATTTCTTGAATCAACTTATTTTGATTTATAGGAATATCAATGTTTTTTCTGTCTATTCCTTCAGATTCATAATTTTCTGTAAGTCCTGCAAAGACAATAACTATTTCATTTTTTTCGGCAATTTTTATTGCTTCTTCTAATAATTTTTTATCATTTTTTAAATCAATTCTTTCATACCCTTTAGCATATTCAAATTTTATATTATTTTCTAAAAAAGTATCAAGTGCATTTTCTATTTTATATGGGTTTATTGTTGAACTTCCAGACCCTTGATACCTAGGTGACTTAGCCATATCACCTATTATAGCTATATTTTTATTTAGCTTTAATGGTAATATATTATCTTTATTTTTTAATAATACTATTGAATCTTCGGCAATTTTTAAAGCAATATTATGATGTTTTTCTTTATTATACTCTTTCAATTCTTTATTTTTTCTTTTGCATTTTTTGGCAGTCTCTATTATTCTATCTACAACCTTATTTAGCTCATCCTCACTTATTTTCCTGTTTCTTACTGCTTCAACTATTTCATTTACTCCATTACCTCTTCCACCAGGCATTTCCAATTCGTGTGTAGCCTTTAACCCTTTTACTCTATCATTTTCTGCTCCCCAATCAGAAATAACAATTCCATTATAGTTCCATTCTTTTCTTAGTATTTCTTTTAAAAGATGCTTGTTTTCTGTACAGTATTCTCCATTTACCTTGTTATATGCACTCATTATTGCCCATGGATTCGAATTTTTTAAAATAATTTCGAATGGTTTTAAATATATTTCTCTTAAAGTTCTTTCATCAATTATAGCATTTATTGTTCTTCTTCTATCTTCTTGGTTATTAACTGCAAAATGTTTAACACAAGCTCCTACATTTTGACTTTGTAATCCTTTTACATATTCACTTCCAATTATTCCAGCTAAAAATGGATCTTCTGATATATATTCAAAATTCCTACCACATAATGGGCTTCTTTTAATATTTACAGCCGGACCTAATACAATATTAACCTTTTCTTCTTTTGCTTCTTCTCCAAGTGTTTTTCCTAATAAATATGCTAATTCTTTATTCCAACTGTTTCCTATAGTAGATAATGCAGGAAAACATATAGAAATTTCACTTTCATTTATACCTAAATTATCTACCGATTCTCTTTGAACTCTTAATCCATGTGGACCATCAGACATTTTTATATTAGGGATATCAAATCTTTCTATTTTTTTGCTATTCCAATAATCTTCTCCTACACATAAAGAAGCTTTTTCTTCTATAGACATTTCATTTATAATATTACTATTTATCATTTTTTCTCCAAATTAATATAAAACTTTATATTTTTATATCACAATTTACAACCTTATTCAACAATATTTGCTATATTTAGCAATTTTATTGACTTTATTGTTACATCATAATATAATGAATGAGATAACTTGTAGTTATATTAGATGTTATTAAACATCTATGCGTTTTAAGGAGGTAATAGTTATGTTGTTTTCAATTATTGTTCCTTGTTTTAATTGTGAAGATTCTATTCGGAGATGTCTTAATAGCATTTTAAGTCAGAGTTTTTCTGATTTTGAAATAATAGCTATTGATGACGGTTCAACAGATGGAACTTCCAGTATTTTGGATGAATATGATTCAAAACATGAATTCATACACACTTATCACTTTAGTAACTCAGGTGTTTCTATTTCTAGAAAAAGAGGAGTAACACTGGCTTCAGGAAAGTATATTATCTTTGTTGATTCAGATGATAGCATTAATCCTGAACTTTTAGTTAATCTTTATTCAACAATCATTTATCAGGGAGATCCCGATATAATTCGGTATAAAGTACATCTTGTTGATGACGAAGATTACAAAGATCATGAAAGATACAATTTTTCTAATTCTTTGCCAGAAGGGACATCAGTTTCTGGAATAGAAGCTCTTAAGGATTGGTCTAAACCAGATAAGAAGTATGCAGTTTATTGGCTTTTTGCCTTTAAGGCAACAGTATTTTCTAATGTCTTATTTGTAACAAATTTAAGATATTATGAAGACATAGCTCTTATACCTGTTTTAATAGCAGTATCTAAGAGTATAACCACAATTAACTATGTAGGTTACAATTATACTTGCAACAATGCAAAAAGTCTTACAAATACTAATAGCATAGAAGCAGAAACCAATCGAGCTAAAGATTTCTATAAGGCTTATTTGTATGCAGTTGAAAATTTTACAAAACTTGCTAATATTTCTGGTATAGATATTGCATTTTTTGTAGAAGATTACACCATTAGACTTAGGAAAAAGTTTGACTCTCTTCCTGAAGAATTAAAACCAACATTTGAAAGCTGGTTCAAGTAACGCAAAAAAAGCATTTTTAGTTCTTTATTAAGAACTAAAAGTGCTTTTTTATTTTTTTATATTATAGAAATGTTATTATTATCCATTTTTATTATAATGTATAGTCAATTTATTATTTTTTGCTTGATATATAAGTATAATAATATTATAATTACTTATATTATTTTAAAGGAGGATTTATTATGGAAGGAAACACAAACCAAAACACACTATTATCAAAAACTTTCTTTTGGATGTTTTTAGGCCTTTTAGGTACTGGAATAATTGCATGGTACACTTATGCATCAAATTTATATATTGATATAATTACTTCAAATGGCTTTGCTATAGTATGTATATTAGAACTTGTAGTAGTTTTATTATTTTCTTTATTTTTTAGAAAACTACCACCAACTATTGTAGGAATACTGTATTTTGTATATTCAATGATAAATGGTGTTACTTTATCTACTATTTTTGCATTATATGAACTAAATTCAATAGTTATATTATTTATTATTTCAGCTTTAATATTTGCAGCTCTAGCCTATTATGGACGTAATACAAAAAATGATTTAAGTAGTTGGAGTACCATATTATTTGCAGGATTAATTGCAGGTATAATTTTAAGTATTATAAATTTGTTTCTAGGTAATTCTATATTAGATATAATTATTGACTGGGCAATGCTTATTGTATTCTTTGGATTCACTGCATATGATATGAACAAAATTAAAGCTTTTGAACTAGAATCAGACTTAGATCAAGATAAACTTCACATTTATTGTGCTATGCAATTATATCTTGACTTTATAAACTTATTTATAAGAATTTTAAGTATTTTCGGGAAAAGAAGAAACTAAATAAAAAAAAAACAGGTATATACCTGTTTTTTTATTTATTATAAATCATATCCGTGAGTTTCTGCAATTTTACAACTTGCTATATCATAGTCTATACTAATTATTTGGTTAGTAGCAGTAAAAGATTTATTTTTCTTTAAACCGTTTCCTAATTCTCCTTTAACTTTTTTTCCTGTTGTTGAACTAACATAATTTGCTCTCCATCCATCAAAATATGTTTTTACTATGTTTCCTTTTTTATCATAGAATACATATGTAGCATACATAGAAGTTAATTTAGCATTGTTTTTATTTGTATATTTAACTGTTGTTGAATATCTGTTACCGTCTTTCTTTAATTTTTTTACTTTTGCAGTAATATTAGGGTTATATATAGATCTAGTAAAATATCTTCCTGAAACTGTTGTTTTATATGATGCAACATTTGCATTTTTTCCAACATAGATTTTAACTTTAACTTTCCATTGTCCTCTTACATCCATATAATCGATGTCTCTTGATGTTTCACCTAATTTTTTTCCTTTTTTGTCATATAATGTTACTGTAATGCTTATATTCTTTAATTTTGTGTATGTTTGATTTTTAACATATCCTTCTACTACATAATACCCATCTTTATCAAGATAAGCTTTTTTTATGTTTGCTTTTAAAGTAGGTGTTTGTGTAACTTTTACTTTACATTTATATTTTTTATTTCCTACTTTAGCTGTGATTGTAACTTTACCTTTTTTTACTCCTGTTACAGTTCCGTTTTTGCTTACTTTTGCAATTTTTGAATTAGAAGATGACCATTTTACTTTCTTTTTATTATTTTGAATTTTTAATTTGTATGTACTTCCAATTCCAATTGTAATATTTGTTTTGTTGATTTTTTTACTTGCTGCTTCTACTGTATAAGCATCTTCAAATACTGGTGCTACTACAGGAGCTACTAATAACAATGAGCAAGCAACTAATAATGCTATAAGCATTCTTTTAATTAATTTCATAAATTTTCCTCCTTTTATTTTTTTACAAAAAGTATTATATATTAATAAAATTTAATTGTCAATATTTAAACCCTCTAATATCTTATTTTTATACAAGGGCTGATGTAACGTGGAAGACATCAATTTTATCTTTTAATAATATATTTGATTCTCTTAAAATTCTATGATCATCATCTAATAACATTACATGATTATACTCATTTAACTTTTCTTGTATTTTTAAAGGTTTTATTTTATTTCTATTTTCACTAGTATAATCCCCATTTTCTTTTGTTAGTATTATCCAATTTTCTTTTGGAATAAAACCAACATATTTAGCAAGCCATAATTCTTTTTCATATGAAATTTTATTACTTTTAGATAATGATAAAATATATAAATCTATATTAGGTATTTTGCTAATATCTTTTAAAACATCTATAACTTCTACTATAGGTTCTGCCTTGCAATAATTATCTCCCATTTGTTTTAAAATTTTATCATCAGAGTATACTGTATACTCATTAATAGTACCATCCATATCTATAAACATTGCTACTTTGTTATTGTTTTCACATATTTGCTCTATTTTTCCTAAAAACTTTTTCACTTTTATAAAAATTCCCTCCTATCAAAATTATCTTGTTTGTTGTTCTTCATTAACATGTTGTTTTTCGGTTTCATATAATTCTTCCCATTCGCTTAATTTACTTAATAAATTCGGAGCTTTATTAGAAAAAATCTCACACACTAAATCATGTTTTGTTGCATAATCATCAACAGCATCTTTTATGTAATTTTCTCTTCCATATAATATAGCATCTATAGGGCTTTCAAATTCTTTTCCTTCAGTAGAATATATTTGATGTGGTTTCCCATTTTCATCTTTTTTTCCTCTACGATAAACTTCTGCCCTATCAAATAAATTTTGTTTTAATAATTCATTTAAAGTAACTACAAATTTATCATATGATTCATCATGAATTTCTTTTGAAACCCATCTTCCATTATTATTTTGCATCAAGTCTGTTGCATATCGCAATAATGTAGAACCATAACTTTCTAATTTAGGTACAGCCATTAAACCTAAATCTACTTCGTAATTAGCATCTTTAAATTCTTTAGCTATTTCAACAAAAACTTTAGTTCCTCTCATTGTTCCTTCATAAATCAAATTCAAATTATTATCTCTGCAATAATGTCTTAGGTCTTCATTAGCTCTGTCTGCATCTGGCAGTAATGCTAAATGAACATCTTCTGGAACTTCTCTACTTGCTTGATTAAATTTAGGATGCATAGCTCTTACCATATCATAATCAGATATTACCGCATTATATTGAAGTTTATCATTTATAACTGGAATTAGTTTTGATTTTCCAGCACCTGCTTGTCCAGCAACAAATACCAATTTGGGATTTTCTACAGGTTTTTTACCTGTTGTAAAAAATAAGTTAACTGCTTTATAGTATTCTTCATATTCCTCTTTTGTAAGTTTATATTTTTCTTGTAATATCTTTATTGCTTCTTTATTCATTTTTTAACTCTCCTACATATTTTTTTATTATCTCTTTATTCCCTTTATCTAATTCATCTCTATCTTTAATTAACTGTTTTATTTTTTCTTTATTATTATTATTTATAATTTCATATTTCATTTCTTTAGCCAGGTTTTCTCTAGCAATTTCTAATCCAACCTCATTTATAATATACTCTTTTTTATCCATCTGTGCTCCTTTCTTGGCAAATTATAACATTTAATTATAATAAAATCATGTAATTAATCTCTATTAAACAAATCCCTAGTATAAACTTTATATTCTACATCTTCTATTTCTCTATTTAAACGATTTGTAATTATTATATCACTTAAACATTTAAATTTCTCTAAATTTTTAACAATTTTTACACCATTAAAAGTTTCTTCGTTAATTGATGGCTCATACAACACAACTTTAATATTTTCTTTTTGTATTTTTTGCATAACATTATTTATTGCGCTTGATCTAAAGTTGTCTGAATTACTTTTCATTATAAGTCTATAAATTCCAACCGTCTTTGGTTTTTTTGATATTACTTTTTTTGCTATATAGCACTTTCTTGTTTCATTACTTTGTATTATAGCACTTATTAAATTTTGTGGTATATCTTTAAAATTTGCTTTTAATTGTTTTGTATCTTTAGGTAGGCAATAACCTCCATATCCAAAAGAAGGATTATTATAATAATTTCCTATTCTTTTATCTAAACATACTCCATCAATTATATCTTTAACATTTAATCCTTTAATTTCTGCATATGTATCCAACTCATTAAAAAACGCAATCCTTAAAGCTAAGTATGTATTAGAAAAAAGCTTTACTGCCTCAGCTTCTGTGCTACCCATATATTTGATTTCAACATCCTTTTTTAAACATGCATTTTTTAAGATTTCTGCAAATTGTTCTGCTTTTTCACTTTTCTCTCCTATAATAATTCTAGATGGATATAAATTATCGTATAAAGCTTTTCCTTCTCTTAAAAATTCTGGTGAAAACATAATATTATTTATTTTATATTTTTCTTTTACTTTCTCAGTAAATCCAACTGGTACAGTAGATTTTATTATCATTGTTGTATTTAATTTCATATTAGTTACTTTTTTTATTATATCTTCCACAGATGAAGTATCAAAGGTGTTTTTTTCCTCATCATAATTAGTCGGAGTGCAAATTATAATAAATTCTGCACCTAAATATGCCTCTTTATAGTCTAAAGTTGCTTTTAAGTTCAATTTATATTTCATAAAATATTCTTCTATTTTTTCATCTTTGATTGGTGATTTTTTATTATTTATCATCTCTACTTTTTTAGGATTTATATCTAATGCAACCACTTCATATTGTTTACTTAATAAGGTTGCAAGAGATAATCCAACATAACCAATGCCAACTATTGCTATTTTCATTTTTACCTTCTTTTACATTTATTTATATTTTCAGTTTTATATTATTTTTATCATCTTACACATTTTCATTTAAATCTAATATTTTATTATACCAATAATTTATTTGTTCATTTTCTAAAATTATATCATTTCCAGATATTTGTGTAATTAAATTAGATATTGCCTGATTTTTTAATTTAATTCCACCTGTATCAACTTTAGAAAAATTATCATTTTCTGTATAATACCTATAAAAGCCTTCTATATTTCTCAATACAGCATCAATATTTTGTTTTTTTAAATTTATTATAACCAAATGACTATATTTATTTAAAATATCAAAATTATTTTTGTACTTTTCATCTTTAACATATAATGTTATATATTTTTCTAATGCGATCATATCATGCTCTTTATATGCATTTTTTATCATTTCGTATTTAAATTTATCAGAATATTTACATAAATTATATGCATTTTCATAATTTTTCTGCTTTGCTAAATAATCTGCATAACATCTTGGAATTGTTAAAGTTAAAATAGCTGTTATTAATATTATTACAACATAATCACTAATATTTATGTTGTTTTTTTCGTCTTCTTCTATTTTTTTGTCTTTATAATTTAAAATTGCAATACTCATGTAATAAATACCTAATGTTACTAAATAATTCATATCATAATCAATTATTGCATGCACACTAAACAATAATATTCCAAATAGAATTGAAATATCTAACACAATATTATCAATATCTTCTTTTTTACAATTTTTAATTACTTTATATAGATTATAAATTGTTATTACTAATATTAAAATATATATTCCCAAACCAAATATACCATAATTTAATAATAAATCCAAAATATAGCTATGTGATTCTCTATTATATCCATGTACATATGTTTGATATGGCGTTATATGATTTGAAAAAGTACAACCACCAGCACCAAATATTAAATGATTTTGAGCTAATTTCAAAGAATCTTTACAAAATGCAATTCTTTCATATATACTTACTGTTCTAAAATTTAATGTTCTAAACATTCTTATTACATCATTTGGCAAATATTTATATTTTACTATATATTCTTTATTATTTAAATAAATATGGTTAATAATAACTTCTTCATTTTCACCTCTTAAACCAGATACACACATATACATTCTTTCAAAATCTTGATTTGTTTTAATATCAAATTCTAAGTTTTGTTTTCCTCTTTGTAAGCTAATTTCCTTAACATCTTCATATATTCTTTGACTTGTTGAACTATTTATAATCAATTTTACTTCATTATTTTCCTTTGTATTTACATTTAAATTTATTTTTATATTATAATTTTCATTATTCTTTAATCCTAGTAATTGTATTGTTTTTCCTTGGCTTAAATTAACTGTTTCCCCTATATCTTTTACCACTATAAAATATGTAATTAACAATAATACCATAATAAATATTACTATTAATAACTTCTTTTTATTTATTTTAAATTTAACCTTAGCCATTATTTTATTAGTTATTAAATTTAACAAATATACTATTATTAAATTACAAGCAAATATTAACCATAAAATAAAATTACTAATTACAATTTTATTACATATTGCGTAAAATATCAAAGCAATTATTACATTTTCTCCAATTGTTACTATAGCTTGTAATCTTTTATAATTATTATTCAAAATTAATAAATATATTATAAAAATTATAGGATACATAACCATTAATGCTCTAGAATTTCCAAATACAAATCCTATCATTGCTATTTGTATATAACTTGAATATAATGCTTTTAAATATTTATTTTCCACGCTTAAATATCTTCCTAAAGCAAAAAAAGATAAAAGTGACATATATGCTGCAAGTGGATTGCTATAACCTATTATAGATACCATTCCATATGCATTAGATTTTGCACTATTTATAAATTCTAAAAAATTTTCAAACACATTAAAATACAACTTATCTAATCCAAATATTATTATTAGTATTGAGGATATTAATGTTACATCTATTACTAAATTTATTTCTTTTTTAGATTTTAATAAATTTCTTGCTAATATATATATTACATATACACATAAAAATTCTATAGCGTAATTTATTGTATCATTTAAAGAATAATAACTTTTTATTACTAACGGTATAAATGTTGTAACTACAAAAAATAGCATTGCAATATCTATTTTTCCTTTAATTATTATATTTTTTTTATTTTTAATTTTTTGTATTATTATATAAGATAATCCTATTAATAATATTATTGTTTCTAATTTTGTTTTTGGCTCTTGATGATTTGAGCCAATAAAAAGATTTAACATTGCTATTATTATACATAGTAATATTAAATATATTTTATCCATTTTATTTTTTATATTTTTCATAATTTACCCCATTTATTATAATTAATTATATATTATTTTAAAAAATATATTCTTTTCTTTATTGCATTAAATACATAACCAGTAAAACACCAACAAGATTTTAAAAAAGGTAATTTTTCAATTTTTCTATATAAATACCATGTTCCTTTAACAGACTTAAATTTATTACTTGATAATGACTTACTATAACACCTGTAATAGCTTAACACCTCTGGAACTCTATAACAAAAATAACCTGACTTTAAAATTTGGCACCAAGTTGCTGCATCTTGTCTTCTTCTTAAATTTGGCATTTCTAATAATTTTTTATTTATATATTTTGTATCTATCATAACACCAACTGTTTGTATTATAGTATTTCTTATGTATAATTCATAATTTATTTTTTCTGGCATTTTTATAATTTTTTTCAAACTACTTCCATTTTCTTTTATTTTTTCATAATCTGTACAAGTAAAATAATAATTGTTTTTTACCATATAATTTATTTGTTTTTCTAATTTGTCATTTTTCCATTTATCATCCGCATCTAAATATGCTATAAATCTTCCTTTAGACATATTTAAAGCTTTATTTCTTGCAATAGCTGTTCCACTATTTTGTTCTAATTTATAATATTTTATTTTGTCATTTTCTTTTGCATATTGCTTTATTATTTCTAACGAATTATCTGTTGATTTATCATCCACCAGTATCAATTCATAATTTTGATATGTTTGTTTTTGAACACTTTCAATTGTTTGTTTTAAATATTTTTCTGCATTATATACTGGTGTAATTATTGAAACTAATTCATTTTGCATATTTTACCTCATTTACTTTTATTTTTCTATTTTTTTATCTCAAAAAATTTTTTTATTTGATATTTAAAAGATGTTATAAAGATCTTTATATATTGACATATAAAATATAAATACGCAAGCCATCTTTTTTTACACAATTTTTTTAAATATATAATATGCAATCTAGGAATTTGATATTTTATATTATGTTTTAATTTTATCCTTTTTATTGGTGATAAACTTTCATCATTACATGTGTTTTTTTTACTATTTTGACTACAATATCCTACATATTTACTAGCTAAAAAACATTTTCCACCTAAATCTATTAATTCAAGTCCATACATATAGTCTCCTTCTTCATGAATAAATCTTTCATCAACATTTCCCACACATTTCGCAACTTCTTTATTAATAAACATACAATTACCATTTATCAAATTACACTCTTGAACCTGTGAATTAGGCTTAAGAAGAACCTTAAAATAAGTTTTAATCTTCTTTAAATTCATTTTACGTGCACCATAAGTTACTTCACCTGTTACTTTATCTTTAGTAGCACCTGTTATTAAAAAATTATCATATTTACTTTTTAAAAAATTATAATCTTTCATTAAAGTATCTAAAAAATCTTCAAAAAATTCTACATCATCATTAACCCACAAATAATAATCAATATTATCATTTTGTAAAGCTTTTCCATAAGAAATTCTCATTCCTCCACACCAATATTGATTTCCGTCTGCCTTACTTATTATAAATGTATAATTTTTATATTTTTCTTTTATTTCTTCTAACATTATATCAGTTCCATCTGTACTTCCATCATCTGTTATATAAAAATATAAATCAAATTTTTCTTTATTTGCTTTTATAATACTTTCAATTCCAGCTTTCGTTACATTTTTTCTATTTCTTACTGTCATTATAATTGCAATTTTTTCCATGTTTTCTCCAATCTTTTTAAAATTTTAACTTATTTAAAATTGCTTCTTGCTTTACAATTTTTCTATCATGTGTTGCCATTATGTTTATTAATTCTTCATAACTTGTCTTTTTCGGATTCCACCCTAATTCAGTAATTGCTTTTGTTGGATTTCCTAATAAATTTACAACATCTGTTGGTCTAAAGATTTTTGAATTTACACATACCATCATTTTACCCGTTTTAACATCATATCCTTTTTCATTTAAGCCTTTTCCTTCCCAACGAATTGATATTCCATTAGCTTTAAATACTTTTTCGGTAAAATCACGTACTGTATGCTGTTCTCCTGTTGCAATTACAAAATCATCAGGTTTTTCATGTTGTAAAATAAGCCACATACATTCAACATAGTCTTTAGCATATCCCCAATCTCTTAAAGAATCTAAATTTCCTAATTCTAAATATTCTTGTAATCCTTCTGCTATTCTTGCTGTAGCCAATGTTATTTTACGTGTAACAAAATTTTCTCCTCTACGTTCAGATTCATGATTAAACAAAATTCCATTGCACGCAAACATATTATATGCTTCTCTATATTGTTTTACCATCCAATATCCATATTGTT
Organism: uncultured Clostridia bacterium; assembly: GCA_934133175.1. GTDB lineage: Bacteria > Bacillota > Clostridia > TANB77 > CAG-508 > CAG-269. The sequence continues at coordinate 57,996 of CAKPAX010000006.1, forward strand.
TTGCTATGGCATATGGGCTATATGGATAAAATGGTGTATTTTCATCTTGCGGACTATTTTTTACTTTTCCATATAACTCAGAAGTTGATGCCTGATAAATTTTACAAGTTTTTTCTAATTGCAAAATACGAACTGCTTCCAATATTCTTAAAACACCCAAGGCATCTATATTAGATGTATATTCAGGAACCTCAAAACTTGTTCCAACATGACTTTGTGCTGCTAAATTATATATTTCGTCTGGATTTACTTCTTTAATAATTCTTATAATATTTATTGAATCTAACAAATCTCCTTCATGTAATACTATGGAATTATTTTTAATTAAATGTTCTATTCTTTCTGTATTAGATGTAGAAGCCCTTCTAATAATTCCATGAACTTCATATCCTTTTTCTAACAAAAACTCAGCCAAATAAGATCCATCTTGTCCAGTAATTCCAGTTATTAATGCTTTTTTCATATTTTATTTATCATATAATGAAATTCATTATATGTTCCCCCTTTCTTTAATTTCTTAATATTCAAAAATTATTTTAATTATTTTTATATATTATTTACTTTATCCTTTAAAACCTCTTTATAAATAGAAAAAACTTTATTAGAGTTTTTAACAGCATCAAAATTTTCTAACGCAAATTTTTCTGCATTTATGGACATTCTTTTTCTGTTTTCTATATCATCTACAAGATTTAAAAGTTTATTTTCAAAATCTGAAAAATCACTATTAAATAAATATCCTGTAACATTATCTTGTATTAATTCATTAATTCCACCAATATTAGAGCCAATAGATACCTTTCCCATGGCACTAGTTTCTATTATACTTCTAGCAAAATGAGGTTTAATAAATGGAACGATATTAATATCAGATGATGAAATTATTTCAGGTACATCACTTCTAAATGGAATTATATGTATATTTTTATATTTTTTTGAAATTCCCACAACATTTTTAACATATTTATTAGTATTATTTTTTAATCCTACTATACAAAAATGAATATCATTTCTAGTTTCAAGTATTTTTTTTGCATTATTAATTAATTCTATAGTTCCATTTTCTTTGCTAATTCTTGCCAAATAAAGACATATTACATCATTTTCGCTAATATTTAATTCCTTCCTTAAAACTAAAGATTTTATTGTAGAATTATATTTTTTTAAATCAACAAAATTATATATTATATCAATTTTCTTATTTGTTTTCATAGATTCTGCATCATATTTATCTATTGCAATATATCTATTAACATATTTATTATTATTTTTTCTAAGAATATTACCCCAAAATCCATCTAATAACGGTTCTCTTACATGACAAATAATAGGAATATCTTTATTACATTTTCTTATTGCTTTTGCACACATAAATAAACATGTACTATTAAGATGGACAATATCAGGTTTTATTTTATTATAAACTTTTTTTGTAATAAAATAAGTACTAAAACGATATATTAAATTACGTATTATTTTTTTTAAAGATATTCCTGAAACAGTACTTCCATGCCAAGCACCTAAACCTCTTTCATAAATTACATTTGCCCCAACACTTCCAAACAACTTAGAACAACCATCATAATCTTGACCCACTAAAACATATGGTTCATATTTATTTTTATCTAATTTTTCAATTAAAAAAGCTAAGCTTCGTGGTGATCCAGCTAATGCACCAGAATGATGAATATACAATATTTTTATTTTTTTCATAAATTTTCTTCTCCGTATACTAATATTTTTACTTATATATGTTAATTATATTGCTCTAAATTTTCAACATATTTTTTTATATAACTAGATTGTTCTTTGTTTGTTACAATTATACCATTTTTACTTGCTGCAACAATAATATCTTCTGTACCCATACATAATATTGGAATATCAAGTTCATTTATAATATTAGTATTTTTACAGGAATCACTTCGAATACCCTTTCCTATAATATTATCTCCTATAGTTTCTACTAATGTATTCCAGGTTCCTATATCTTTCCAGTTTCCATCAAACCTCATTACTTGAATTTGTTTTTCTTTTTCTAATACTGCATAATCAAAACTTATATTTTCCAATTTTTCAAATTTATTTTGTAAATCATAATAATCTTTAAAATTTATCATTTTATGTGCTAAATTTAATAAATATTCTATCTTAAAGGCTAAAATACCACCATTCCATAATGCACCATTTTTAATATATTCCTTAGCTTTTTCTTCTGTTGGTTTTTCTTTAAATTCTTGTACTTCCGATATTTTACATTTTATATTTTCAGGAATAATATAACCATATTTAGAACTTGGATATGTAGGAACTATCCCCATTAAATTTATATTAGCTTTACTTTTTAAAGACACTTCATATAAATCTTTTAATGCCAAAAAATATTCATCATCTACAGAAGAATCTACAGGGCATACTATAATAGTTTCACTTTTATCAATTTTTTTTACATCATATAAATATGATACAGCAAGTACAATCGCAGGGAAGGTATCCTTTTTACAAGGTTCTATTGACAAATCAACATTTTCACCAATTTGTTCTTTTATAATTGGAACTTGCTCTTTTGAAGTTGCTATTGTTATTTGCGAAATAGAATCTAGTTTTTTAATTTTATTATATATATTCTCAATCATAGATATATATTTTCCATCATTATTTTTTAATAATTTAATAAATTGTTTTGCCCTAACTCCATTTGAAAGTGGCCATAATCTTTTTCCAGATCCACCTGATAATAAAATTACATTCATTTAACTTTTTCACTTCCTCTTTATCTTTCAACACGTCTTGGATTACTTAAAAAATCTTCATATGTCAACTTTATTCCATCTCTCAATTCTGTTTTATATTTCCATCCTAAATTTATTAATTTTGTTGTATCTAACAATTTTCTAGGTGTTCCATTTGGTTTTGTTTTATCCCATATTATTTTACCTTTATATCCTATTGTTTCAGCAACTAAAGTTGTTAAATCTTTTATTGTTATTTCTTTTCCTGTTCCTGCATTTACTGTCTCATTTCCACTATAATTATTCATTAAAAACACACATAAATTAGCTAAATCATCTACATATAAAAATTCTCGCAAAGGTGTTCCATCTCCCCAACAAGTAACTGTTGGTAAATTTTTTTCTTTAGCCTCATGAAATCTTCTAATAAGTGCTGGTAGCACATGACTATGTGTTGGATGATAATTATCATTTGGTCCATAAAGATTAGTTGGCATAACACTAATATAATCTGTTCCATATTGTTTATTTAAATATTCACAATATTTTAAACCAGAAATTTTTGCTAATGCATATGCTTCATTTGTTTTTTCTAAGGAACTTGTTAATAAGTATTCTTCTTTTATTGGCTGTGGTGTCATTTTAGGATAAATGCACGAAGAACCTAAAAATTCAAGTTTTTTACAATTATTTTTCCATGCAGAATGTATTACGTTCATTTCTAATGTCATATTTTCGTACATAAAATCAGCTAGTGCTTCTTCGTTTGCTAATATTCCACCAACTTTTGCTGCCGCAAGAAATACATATTCTGGTTTTTCTTTTACAAAAAATTCTTCTACATCTTTTTGACAACACAAATCTAATTCTTTACGTGTTCTTGTAATTATATTTGTATAACCTTGTTTATTTAATTCTCTTACAATTGCAGAACCTACCATTCCCTTATGTCCTGCCACATATATTTTTGAATTTTTTTCCATATGTTTTTTCTCCTTATTATTTTATATTACAAACCTTTTATTATTAAAATTTAAATTTTATTTTATAATTAAATTTTTAGCCACATTTAATATTTTATTTATATCTTTTTTATATATAAATAAAATCATTGTAAATAAAAATATTTCTAATAATACATTTTGTACAAAACTTATTCTTAAAGAAATTATAGAAACAATAAAATATATTATTAATACTTTAAAACTTTTTTTCAAATTTATTTTTAAATTAATTAAATCCTTACTAATTTTATATCTAAGAATTGTATTTACTAATCCACCTACACTTTGTCCCAATATTACACCAGTAACACCTATTTTATAAATTGTTAAAAATGAAATAATTATAGTTATTATTGCTCCTGTTAAAGTTGTAATAAATTGATATTTATTTTTTTCTGCTATTTTAAATGCTATTGACAAATTAGTAGATATAAGCATTATAAAAGAATATATTAGTAACATTGGTACATATATTTTTGATTGATAATATTCTGTTTTAGCTATAACTACGTAAAAAATCATAATTATTGGAATGCATAAAGTTAAAAAAATTAGTGCTTTTTCAATAAGTTGTTGTAGTATTTTTTCTAATTGCAAAGTAGCCTCATTTTTTTCTAAAACAAGCATTTCTTCTGTTAATGCCTTATTTATTATAATTCCCAAAAAGTTTACAACAATAGTAAATTTACTAGCAAATGAATATAAACCTGTTGCGCTTGCACCTAAGCTGTTTTGAATAATTGTTTTTCCAAATCCTGTAATTAACCATAAAGAAATATCATTTATAACTAATGGAAAAGAAAATACTAACATTTTTTTTAATAATTTAGTATCAAATTGTTTTATATTTATTTTTTTTATAATTTTTAAATTACATTCTAAAAAAGTTAATATAACAAAATTACTAAATATATTTGCTATAAAAAGTCCTTTAACATCCATTTTTAAAATACATATTAATATTACTATAGCTATTAAATTTATAAAAGCTCCAATTACAGAAGATTTTACATATATTTTTGTTTTATTTTGACATCTAGCATAATATTGCCATACAGTAGATAATCCATAAAAAATATAAACTAATACAATATATATATATAATTGTTCATTTTTTATAAAATTATAATATATTATTCCTACTATTAATATTACCGTTGTAACTATTAATGAAAAAATTGCAGAAGTATTTATAACCTGTTTTTTTTCATTATCTAATTTAGTTGATAACATATATTTTAATATTGATTCCCATATACTTAGAAAGGCTATTGGAACAATTATATTGGCTAATGTTTGTATGTACTCATATTTTCCTAAATTTTCTGAATTTATATAAAAAGCATATATAAATATCATTACTGCTGAGAGTAATTTTGTTGATATATTTCCTATAAAATAAATTCCTATTTTTCTTGCCAATTTTACATATTTCATTACTGCTCCTCTTTTTGAATTATTCTATCACTTATATTAATTTAATGTCAATTAATTTAGCACTTTTTATTGTAAGCGGTCAATTTGAAGGCGTAAAATAACCCCAGATTTTTAAGTTTTGCTTAAATTTCTGAGGTATTATTTTTATTCCAAATTTAGTTCTGTATATTCTTCTTCATAATTTTTTATTTCGTTTGGCAATTCTTCTGACCATGATAAATGTTTCTCTATGTCTGTGTCTTTTTGTTCTCCCTTCAGCTCTAGTATTTGCTTTCTAAAATATGTTGCTCCATATGCAACATATTCTGTCTTACTTTTCCAAATGATTGTTTTAATTTACTTTCCACATCAAAAACTGTTTTTACATCTCCATTTTTTAGTATTTCTTTTACTAA
>CAKPAX010000007.1 GCA_934133175.1 uncultured Clostridia bacterium
TTTTAAAGGCTGCCATTGTATTTTCTGGTGCATATTCAGATGCTCCTCTGTGTGCATAATTAACAAAAATATTCATACTTGTATTTGAATATTTAAATTTTTGTGCTTGTTCTTCTTTAACTATCTTCATAACTCAATTTCTCCTTTAAATTCATATAGTTGTTTGCATAATGGCATCTTTCTTTTTCCTTCATGTATAACTACTTTTTCTAAATCTTCATATATACTATGTAATTTTATACCATACTTTTCCATTTTTTCCACACTCATTTCTTTAAAAGCTGGACATGGTAATATTGTTCCATCATACTTTATATCTAATTTTTCAGTTCCTGCTGTACATAAATGTGACATTTTCCCATTTAAAGGAATTCCAATTCTTATGTTGCCACTATAATGTTCTTTTTCTGTTTTTAATATTCTTCCAAATTCTTTTAACTCCGTTTCGTCTAACATTAATTCTTGTTTATTTTCTAGTCCTCTACCTTGTGGTACAAAATTTAGAATACTAATATTTTTTATTTCTGCAATTTCTAAGCATTCTATTATATCAGGAAATTGTTTATAATTTGGTTTCATCGGAATAAAATGAACATCTACATTCAATCCTACCTTACTTGCTCTAATCAAAGAATCAATTAAATATGTATTTAATGCTTTTCTTCCCATTACTTCATTGTCAATCTCTTCATCTACTGCTTGCCAATCAAACACAATTTTATCTACTCCTAATTCTTTTATCTTTTCTAGCTCTTGTTTTGTTAGTGAAGTAAATTCTCCTGGATTAATCATTCTTTCATAATATGTTTTCACATTTCTTTTTAATCTTTCATTCCATGGTTCATGCTTTTCAATTTTTTGTAAATCTTGATTACATTTATTTTTTATACTCTCTTTCATTTCTACAGATATTTCAGATGTCCTTTTTATTCCACTAGTGAATATAACTGTTCTAATTCCATTGTCTCTACAAAACTTTATCATTTCAAATAGATCTGGATGTAAAAAAGGCTCTCCTCCTGAAATGGATATTTCTCCAATTCCACCTTTATTAATAAAATACCTAACTGTTTTTTTAAAGTCTTTTAATGATATTATCGTTTTTTGGTCTTTTGATGAATTTGAAGAACAAAATTTACAGTTATTTGGACACGTCTGTATTATCTCAAAACATAAATCTTTTAACATATATCTTCCTTCTTTAATTCATATACTTATTAATTTTCTATTCGCCTAAAAATCATATTCTCTTATTTCACAATTATAGATTATATCTAAATTTCTTATCCTGATTAATAATTTCTGCTGTTTTCTTTGTTCTTCTACATTTCAGCTTGTCTGACCATGCCTAAGTACATATATTTTCATTTTCTTCTCCTTTTTTGAGTATAATTCCACTTTTATTAATTCTAAAATTTCTATGAAATATTATATTTACAGTAATAAATTGATATATTGATGATGTTACCTGCCCTATTCCTGTGCAATAAGGTGTTTTTAATAAAGATATTATCATTCTTAAGATCCCCGCAAATAATTTATTAGATGTTACTTTTATTTCATATTTTTCTAACTGCAAATAACTTGTTTTTATACTGTATATTGGATAAATTATAAAGTTAATTAATTCAAAACTCAAATAAATAGCTGTAATCTTTAAATCTAAATCATAATATTTTAATGAAACTATAAGCATTATAAAAACAGTTATAATTAGAATCACTAATAAGTTATATGCATTAATTTTATGTCTTTTATAGTTAAATTTTTCTTTGCTTATATCTATTTTAGCAACTGTTTTTATAGCTTCAAATGAGTCCCATTGTGTATCTGTTATTAATGCTACAAAATTTAATGCTAACATATATTTTTCTCCAAATTGTAATGCATTACTTAATCCAAATAAGAATATTAAGAAAAATAATATATTATTACATATCTCAACTGATTCATATCTAAAACAATTTAAAATGTTTATTTTAAATTTAAATCTTTTAAATTGTTTTATTGTAACATAACTAGTATATATTAATATTGCTATTAGTGTAGTAATCACAATTTGCATTTTATTTTTAAATATTATAGCAGATAATATCAATACTACAAAATTTAATATATTTAATTGCATGCAATATTTATTGGCTACGCTCTCTTTATCTTCAAAATATAATTTTTCTAATGCAAAAGAAAATACTAATTGTATGTATAGTTGGAAAATTGAATATAAAGCAAATTCTTTATAAATCTCATAATCCATATTCATAAACTCTATATATTTTCTTACATTAATTGCAAATATTCCAAATACGAAAAGTCCTACCACTATTCCAACTGTCATTCCAGATAATACTGCATTATTATTTTTATCTTTTTCTTTACTTATATTAGCTCCTGTTGCAAATATACTTTTCATTAATGCATATATAAATTGTAATGGGTATGTAAGTGTAAATACATTTACCAAATTCTTGTCTACAAGTAAACCTAACATAAACCATGAAAGTATTGGTATCAATGAAAATATTGCAGAATTAAAACTTATTCTTAATAATCTTTGCATCATTTTCTCCTTTTATTCTATTTTATCAACTACTTTAACTTCCACACCCAGATTTTGATGTTTTTCTTTCCTAAATATACCTTTTTGTTCAAAAGTTATAAACTCTGAAAGCATATCAAAATCAAGTATTACATGTCTTGTTTTAGTTCTAGCACTGATACGCACTCCACATGACTCGTAAATGGAAACATATCTACTGGTGTAATTTCTTTTATATTATATTCTTTCTCTAATTTAGCAAGATCCCTAATCAAAGTAGCAGGATTACAACTTATATAAATTAACTTTTTTGGTTTAATCTTCATTATATTTTCTATAGTAGTATTATCTAAGCCTTTTCTTGGTGGATCAACCATAATAATATCTGGAATAATATTTTTATTTTCAATTAAATCCGCAAGAACTTTTTCTACATCCCCTGCTATAAATTCACTATTTGTAATATTATTTATTTTGCAATTTTCCTTTGCATCATCAATTGCTTGTTCAACAATTTCAATTCCATAAACCTTTTTAGCATATTTAGACATAAACAATGATATTGTTCCTATTCCACAATACAAATCAAAAACTGTATCTTCTTTAGTTATTCCTGCTGCTTTTACTCCTATATTATACAGTTTTTCTGCTTGTACTGGATTTACTTGATAAAATGAAAGTGGAGATATTTTAAATGTGTAATCACCTAGTATGTCTGTTATATAACCATTGCCATATATATTTATATTTTCTTTTCCTAATATTACATTTGTATTTTTAGTATTTATATTTTTCACTATTGTTTTTATATCAGGAAATTTGTTAATTAATTTTTGAGATAATTCTTCTTCCTTTGGAATTTCTTTTCCATTTATAACTAATATGCACATAATTTCATTAGTTTTTATTCCAACTTTTATTACTATATGTCTTATTAATCCCTTTTGATTTTTTTCATTATAAACACTAATTTTATTTTCATTTATAAAATCACATATAAAGTTTCCAATTTCTTGTGAAATTTCCTTTTGTATATAACATTTTTGAATTGGTATTATTGTATGTGTTCTATTTGCAAAAACTCCAATATGTGCCTTATTTTCTTTATCTACGCCTACAGGAAATTGTGCTTTATTTCTATAATAATAAGGATCTTCCATTCCTACTGTATTTTTTACCATTATTTTATTTTTTAAAGTTTTATTCACTAATGCTTGTACAGAATTTTGTTTAATTTGTAATGTTCTTTGATACGAAATATGTCTTAAATTACATCCACCGCATCTTTTATATGTTACACAATCTTCTTTAATTCTCGAATCCGATTTTTCTATTACTTCTATTACTTTTCCAAATGCATATGATGATAAAACTTTAACTACAAGTATTCTTATTTTCTCTCCTATAATAGCTCCCGGTATGAATATTGTAAAATCATTTATTTTAGCAATTCCTTCTCCAGAAAATCCCATATCTATTATATCTACAATATATTCCTTATTCTTTTCTACTGGCACTTATATCTCTCCTTTATTTTAGATATATATATAATATCATAAAAAAATATATAAATCTATTAATTATATAAAAAGATTTGTTATCCTATCTATATAACTTTTTATACACTATAAATTAAAAATAATTTAAAATGTCGAAATTTGCATTTTTTATTTTGCAAATTTCGACATTTTTTGTTTTGTTATTCAAATATTGGATATCCTTTATTTGTAGTTGATGTATCTTGTTTCCAAGAAGAATAATTTTCTTTATTATTGTTTAATGTTGTTACAAAACTTTCTGCCTTCATATCAGTTTCTCCCATTGTTGTAACAGTTTGTGTTAGAGTCATTCCTGTATAATTAGTTACCATTGCATTTATTCCTGATATATTATATACATTTTCTAATTTAAAGCTATCTCCTCCACAAGATATTATACCTCCACCATTTGTTATGTCTGTAGAAGCATTATAGCAATTCTTTATTAAACCTGAGGTACCAAAACCAGCAATTCCTGCACCAAAGCTAGATGTTGTTCCAATTATACTACCAGTATTAAAACAATTTATAATTTCTCCACTAAAATGACCACCTATACCAGCAGCATGAGGACCAGATATAGTACCTTTATTACCACAATTATATATTTTAGCAGAGTTCATATTTCCACATATTCCAGATATATCATCAGTAGAGCCTGTAATATTTCCTTCATTTATACAATTTTGAATTGTAAGATTACTTCCTATATCATTTAATCCTACAATACCAGCCAATCTGTTGCCCTCACTTATATCTCCAGTATTTATACATCCAAAAACCTTTCCTGTATTTTCTGAACTGCTATTTGTATATCCTACAATACCTGCCGCATCTCCATATGAACATTTTATATTTCCAGAATTTTTAGAATTTTGAACATCAAAATCTGCACATGGCCATCCTAAAATTCCTCCAATTCCCCAATATCCATTAACTAATCCTGTATTTTCACATCCACTTATAGTTACAGTACTTTTACAATAACCAACTATTCCTCCAATACCATTAGATGATATTTTTTCATTTATTTTTCCTGTATTTTTACAATTTTCTATTCTAATTGGTCCGCTTGCCTCTCCTAATATTCCTCCAGATTCATGTCCTCCACTAACATCACCATTATTTTGACAATTACTAATAATTGTATTTTTATCTCCTGAAGTACTAAAAATCCTTCCTGCTATTCCTCCAGCATACCACTGTCCTTGACTTACACTTCCATTATTTATACAATTTGATATTGTCACTTCACTATAACACATTAAATCTGAAACTATTCCTCCACATATTGAAGAATCTCCATTAATATTCCCATTATTTGTGCAATCAGAAACATTAAATGTAGTTTCAGCTTCTTTAGTATTTACTTCATATGTAGATATAATTCCTGTTGCAGAATTTGTTGCCTTTATATCCCCATAATTGTTGCAATTAATTATATTTACATTTTTAACTAATTCTGTTTGCATTACAATTCCAGCAGAACTATTTCCATTTATTTTCATATAATTATTACAATTCTTAACATTTAATTCAGTGGTTGCTTCTATTTGCCCAATAATTCCCCCTGCACCTACACTACTAGAATTTATTATTAATCCTTCACTACCTTCTTGTCCATTATTACAATTTTCTATAACTTCTGTACTATTATTTTTTCCAATTATACCTCCCATTTGTGTTCCTATAACCTCAAATTCACCATAATTAGTACAATTTGATATAGTTTTATTATTTTGTCCAACAATTCCTCCTGCACATTTTGATACATTTAAATTTTTATTACTAAAATAATTTTCACAATGATCTATGATTCCGTCATTTACACCTACAACTCCACCATAAATATTTATTTGACTATTAAACGCATAACTAGTAGTTGAATCAACACTACAATTTTTAACTTTTCCTAAATTTTCACTTGTAACTGCTCCAAAATTTTGTACACCATTAAGTCCTCCTATAGTTGATTTAATAACATTTGAAGCTAATAAACCTGTCTCTGTATTTTTGGTTGTTAAAATCCCAAAATCATAAGAAGATTTAGGTCCACTACCCAAAGTGTATTCTCCACCTATTTCACATGATTTAATACTTCCTGAATTAGAATATGCTGCAACACCAAAATTTGGATAATATGCATTGGCAATTTTATATGTACCATTGATCACACATGATGTTATTTTTGCATTTTCTTCATTTATAATTGAAATAACTCCAAAATTATTTGGTGCAACATTTATTTTATATGTTCCATCAACTGTACATCCATAAATATTACCTTTATTATTTATTGATAATACAGAAAAATCACTTGGTGGTGCTGATGTAAATGACATTGTAGCATCAACACTACAATTTTTTATAACATTATTATTATTCGATGTAAGTACACCTACTGGTAATTGTCCATATAGAGCAATATTTATATTAGAAATTTTTAGATTATTTATATATCCATCATTATATCCAAATATACCTGTACTTTCTCTTGTTGTTGCATTTGATGATACATATGTTTCGTTTGAACTCATATATATATTACTTATTTTATATCCTTGTCCATCAAAAACTCCTTTAAACGATGTACTTTCTGTATTTCCTATTTGATAGAATCCTGGTGCAGGAAAACTACCTGCTGCTTGTAATTCATCATATACACATGCTGTTGGTGGATATGAATCATTTGTTGTATCAGCATCATCTACTGTCGTTCCACCTGATGTTGTAACTTGATTTAATGTATCTAATGAATAATATTCTGTTTTATTATTATTATAACTATAATAATGTTCTGGATCTCTATAATCTGATTTATTTGCAAAATCTAAATCTTTTGTTAATACTATTTTTTTATTTTCATAATTTTCTTTTTTTTGATTAACATCCATCGCTACGTCTATTAAATCTTCTACATATTTAATTTCTTTAGCTGTTGGATAATTTGGTATTTTTGGTTCATCATCTTCTTCAGAGTCATCATCTTCTCCTGGATTTGTTCCAGGATTTGGATCTACATAACTACCATTTCCAGACAAGTATAATAAATCTTTTGTATTACCTGATTTATCATAATATCTTAAAACATATTGTTTTGTACTTCCAGCTGATTCATCTGCAACTTTTATGCTACTTTGTACATCTGCTTTTGATGTAGATGCTATTCTTACTGAATTTGCACTTGATGATTTATATTCTTCTATTACATATATGTCTCCATCATCTTTAGTTGCTCCTTTTCCTGTTTTTATATTTTTGGCAACAGATTCTACACTTACTCTATAATATTCTTGACCTGTTACTTGTTTTGCATATCCATTTGATACTAAATACGCAACTACATCTTCACTAACACCAGTTGTATTTTTATCAACATGATATTGATTTACTCCTAGTATTACTTGATCTTTTACAGTTCCATGGTATGTTTCTATTGTTGCTTTTTGACTTTGATTTAATATACCATTTTCCCCTGTTAACATTGTTATGGTTACCCCTACTAATATCAATAAAACTATTATTGTTATTACAAGAGCAATCAAAGTTATACCTTTGTTAGTATTATTTTTCATTAATAAATTCTCCTCTTTTGTATAATTTTATTTTCTTCTTATTATTCTTAAATTATTTTATACTATTATTTTTTCCTTTTCAATACCTTTTTTAATTTTTTGCAATCAACAAATATTAAAATTCGACATACTAATGTCTCATCTTATTATATATTATAAATTATTTGTTTTTTGTATAATAATTTTAGCATATTTCTAACTCTAACTAGAATTTTAATATTTTTTATGCTAATATATTTATATTAATAAATAAAGGAGAAAATTATGGCATTTGATGGAATTGTAACAAAATCAATTGTAAAAGAATTAAATATTTTAATAGATTGTAAAATAGATAAAATATATCAGCTTGATAAAAACACCATATTATTAGGTTTATATGGAAATAAAACACATTATGCGTTAAATATATCTATAGATTCTAGTAATTATAGAATAAATCTTACAACACATAATAAATCAAACCCTAATGTTGCACCTAATTTTTGTATGTTACTTAGAAAGCACTTAATTGGAAGTTATATTAAAAATATTGAAATGAATGGATTAGAACGTGTTGTAACTTTAAATTTAGAAACATTCAATGACTTTAATGAAATTATTTGTAAAAAACTAATTGTAGAATTAATGGGAAAACATAGTAATATTGTGCTTTTAGATGAAAACAATATTATTATAGATAGTATAAAGCATTGTATAAAATCAGAAACTTCTTATAGAGATGTAATTCCAAATAAATTATATGTATTACCACAGACTGATAAATATGATCTTTTACAAATAAAATCTTTTAATGAATTTTATAATACAATAAAAAATGATTTAGAAATACGAAGCCTTGATAAAATAATATCTTCTAAATTTAATGGTATAAGTAATTCATTTATTAAATTTCATATTAACACTTTAAACATAAATGTTAATAATCTAAAAGATTTGGAAAAACTATATAATTACTTAATTAATATAATTTCTTCTAATTCAGAAAATTTAGAATTTATAAAAATAACAGATAATGAAAATAATCCTAAAGATTATATATTATCACTAAGTAATACCCACTCTCAAAATCTTTCTTTAAATTTCTTTTTAGATGATTACTATTATTTAAAAGAAAATAATGAAAACTTTAAAAGTTATAGAAATAGCATATTAAAATTAATTTTAGATACTTTAAAGAAATACAAAAAGAGATTAGAAAATATATGTGAAAAGCTTTCAGAATGTGAAGACATGGACCAATATAAATTGTATGGAGAGTTAATAACCGCTAATTTATATAAATATAATGGTCAAAATTTAAGTTCAATTTCTGTTGAAAATTATTATGATAATAATAACTTGATAAATATACCATTAGATAAAAAATACACTGTTAATACTAACGCTAAGCATTATTTTAAAAAATATAACAAATTAAAAAATGCATTAGAAATTGTATCTATTCAAAAAAAAGAAACCATTTCTGATTTGAATTATATTGAAAGTATTGTATATGAATTAGAAAATTGTACCTCTTTAGATGATGTTTATGATATATTTGAAGAAATTTCGGAGAATGAATTATTTAGGAACAATTTATCTAAAAAGAAAAATAATAAAAACAAGAAAAAACAAAATAAAAATAACACAAATGCAAAAATTTCATTTAATCCAATAATTGAAGAATTTAATAATCATAAAATATACATTGGTAGAAATAATAAAGAAAACGATTTATTAACAATGAAATTTGCAGATAAAAATGATTTATGGTTTCATACCAAAGATATTCATGGAAGTCATGTTATTTTAAAATTAAATAATCCTAAAGACATAATAGATGAAAGTATTTTAATAAAATGTGCTGAAATTGCAGCAAAACATAGCAAAGCCAAAGATTCATATAATGTTCCAGTTGATTATTGTAAAATACAATATGTAAAAAAACCTAATAAATCAAAACCAGGAATGGTTATATATTCTAATAATAAAACTTTGTATGTTAATCCTTGATACTTTATAAATACTATAGTAAGTAATAGAAAAAAATAAAACCAATATTTAATTTAGTTTAAACTGTTAATAAATATTGGTCTTATTTTTAATATAATATTAAAGCTGTAAGAACTCCAAGAAGTATTTGAGTTTTAGATAATTTTATATCAAAAAGTTCTCCACTCTTTTCTTCTGCCTTTTCATCTACTAATGAAATTTCATACCTTTTTACACCCTGAAATTTAAAATAAGTTTCAAATGAATTATTATTAGTTGCCAAACTTCTTATATCAATATACTTAGTTCCTAATAAAATATCATTTTCAGAATACAAATCCAACTTTATATATTTTTTATACAATTCAGAGCTCATTTGCGTATTTAACTTTCCAAATATTCTTCCATTTACTAATGTTGCTTCTGCTCTAGTAATATCAATTTGTTCTATATTATTTTTTCCTTCTATTTTTTTGTATGTTGTATTTAATCCTATATTAATTAATAAATCAGAAAATATAAAAAACGCAAGTCCTATAATTAAGTATAGTAAAAATCTTTTTAATCTATCCATATTATTTCTCCATTTCTTACTAACATATAATTATTATAGCAAATTTATAAAACAATTGCAACAGTAATGCAAATTAGATTTTATAGAGTTTTTAAATTACAATTCAATTTCTTTTTCTAAATAAACAGAATAAATATATACTTTATAAACTTTTTTATTTAATGCCTTTTCTAATGCTCTTTTATATAATTCAAGCTGATTTCTATATCTATTTACAAGTTCGATTTCATTTCTGCTTTCTACATAATCGGTTTTATAATCTACAAGAATTAAATTATTATCTTTATCTATATAATATAAATCTATAATTCCTTGCACCAATACCTTTTCTGTTAAATCTTTATCATATATTTCTTTAGCTGGTATATTAATGTAAAACGGCTTTTCTTTATAGACTTCTTTTGCATTTTTTAATTGATTCCAAATTAGTGATTTTGTAAAAGCAAAAACTTTGTTTATATTAATATTGTCCGCTTCTTTTTGTGTTATAATCTCATTTTCAACTAAATCGATAATCAATTTTTTTATATCTTCTAATTTATAATCCTTTTTCTCATCTAGTTTTTGCAAACATAAATGAACTAATGTACCTTTTTGTGCTTGTGTTAATTTTTCACTTTCTTGGTTTTCTAAAAACTGTGGTTTATTAAGTATATTACTTTCTTCTGTATATTTCTTTTCTTTGCTTTCTGAATGATTTTTTAATTCTTTTATTTTTGTAACTGATGTCTTAGTAGGAATTTCTATAGCATCACTGAACTTATAATTATACTCTAATAACTTTTTAATGCTCTCTAATTTTTCCTTATCTTCTTTTTTAGTATTAATCAATTCTAATACATCAATATTGTTTTCTTCTGTTTCACTTTTTAAATTTTCTAGTAATTTACTTTTTTCATAAATATTCAAATTTGATATTTGTTTTAAACTATCATCATATAAATAAACCAAATTAATCCAATCTAAGTATTTTATATATTTTTTTATTACAATAGGATTTATTTTGTTTTCTATTTTAGAATATCTTTGTATTATTTCTTGCATATCTTCAAGTTCTTTTTGATAATCTTTAGAAATTCCTGTTATTATAAGTTTTTCTTTTGCTCTTGTTAAAGCAACATACAAAATTCTCATTTCTTCTGATAAAGTTTCTTTATATAGCTTATTTTTTATCGCCTCTTTAGATAAAGTATCATATTCTATTTGTTTATCATAATCT
The DNA here is from genome assembly GCA_934133175.1 of uncultured Clostridia bacterium. Taxonomy (GTDB): domain Bacteria; phylum Bacillota; class Clostridia; order TANB77; family CAG-508; genus CAG-269. Next base: position 11,420 of record CAKPAX010000007.1, read on the forward strand.
ATATACTTTACACCAATTCCAATATCTTGATGTAATAACAATTTGTTATTTAAATCCATTAAATTAAACTGTTTACCTGTATTTGTTAATATAACAACAGGAAATTCTAGTCCCTTACTTTTATGAATACTCATTATTCTTATTACATCTTCATTTTCTCCAATTAATTTAGCAGCTCCCATATCTCCATTATTTAATTTTAAATTCTCTATAAAATTAATAAAGTTGAATAATCCATTAAAGCTAGATGCCTCATATTGTTTTGCTCTTTCAAACAACATTTTTAGATTAGCTTGTCTTAAATTTCCATTTGGCATAAGTCCAACATAATTGTAATACCCTGTGTCTATATAAATTTTCCAAATTAACTCATCTAATGGTAAATATTCTTGTTCTTTTCTCCATGATTCTAAATTGTTTAAAAATAAATCTATTTTACTTTTTAATTTAGAATCAACATCAAGTTTGGCTTTTATTAATGTATAATAAAAATTATCATATTTGTCACTTAATCTTATTTTAATTAAATCATTATCTGTAAATCCACCTATACTTGATCTTAATACGGTTACAAGTGGTATATCTTGCAGTGGGTTATCTATTATTTTTAATAATGACATTATTGTTTGAATTTCTATAGAATCTAAATACTCTGATGAAGTATCAGAAAAAACAGGTAATTTTAAATTTAATAATTCTTTTTCATATACTGGTGCCGAATTTTTTGTAGATCTTAATAAAATCACTATGTCTTTATATTTTAAATCTCTAAACTCTTGTTTTTTTGCATCAAATACTTTGTAATTTGAATCTATAAGTTCTTTAATTCTATTTGCTACAAATCTTGCTTCTAACTCTACATTTTCTATTCTTTCTGAATCTTCTTTTTCTTCTTTTTTGTCTTCATCCTCTACTTTTTCTTTTAAATCAATTATATCTATTTCTGTTTTTAAATCTCGGTTATTATTTTCATATTTAGCCCCTAAATTTAAAAACTCTTCTTTATTGTACTCAATATCCCCAAGGGTTCCGCTCATTATATTTTCAAATATTATATTAGTAAAATCTAGTACATTATCTCTACTTCTAAAATTTTTAAATAATTGAATTTTCAAATTGTCTTTTTCTGTTTTTTCTTCTTTTAATTTATATTGTAAATATTTATTTAAAAATAACTCTGGTCTTGCTTGTCTAAACTTATATATACTTTGTTTTATATCTCCAACCATAAATATGTTATTATTATTTGATACTGATGTTAATATATATTCTTGTACTAAATTACTATCTTGATATTCATCAATATCAATTTCTATAAATTTTTGAGCATATTTTTTTGCAACTTCTGTTCTTTGAATCTTTCCATCTTCTGTTTGCTTTATTAGTATTTTTAAAGCCAAGTGTTCAATATCATTAAAATCTAGCATATTTTTATCTTTTTTTGTTTTTTCAAATCTTTTACCAAATTCAAATATCAAATCTTTTAACTTTGATAATATATCATACATATCATATATATCTTGATTAGCTTCTTTTGAATTAAAAACCAACGTTTTATTTAACTTATTTTTTATTTTTTTCTTTACTATATCTCTAACTTTTTTTGCATTTTCTTTTGCTTCTAATGTATTTTTCTTATCTACTGGCCATTTTTTAAATTCTAAATTGTTTGTTATTTCAAATGTTTTATTCCATGAATCTAAATTGTTTTTTATATTTTCTAATTGATTTATATCATCACAAATTGTTAAATAAAATTTAACTAGTTCTGGATATTTGTTTAAATCTTTTTTTGTTTTTTCCAATGTTAATATATCATCAATTATTTCTTCTTCAAATTCTTCTAATAGTATTTTTCCCCATACTGTCTTTGAAAAATCTTCTTCTAAATTTTCACCTATATTAAACATTTCTACTTTTTCAGATAACCATTTTTCTGGAAAAGGATTACTTTGTATATATGTATATATTTTTAGAATTAAATTCTTTAATAATGTATCATCTCTATATGTTGTATATGTATTAATCAATTTTATAAAATCTTCATCATTAGCTTCATATTTTTCTTCAAATATTTCTTCTAATACTTCATATTTCAAAATCTCTATTTCTGATGTATCACCTATTCTAAAATTGGGTGATATATCTATTTCATAAAAATTATTTTTTATAACATCTATACAGAAAGAGTCTATTGTACATATGCTTGCTTTATTTAATAATACAATTTGTTTTTGTAAATTATTATTATTTGGATTTTCTTCTATTTTTTTATATATTGCTTCTAGTATTCTCTCTCTCATTTCTGATGCAGCAGCATTTGTAAAAGTTACTATTAATATTTTATCTATATCAACATTTTCATTTATTACTTTATTTATTATCCTCTCAACAAGTACTGCTGTTTTTCCACTTCCTGCAGCAGCTGATACTAATATGTTTGAGTTTTTTTCATATATTGCTTGTTTTTGTTCATTAGTCCAGTCCAATTCTTTACCTCCCTGGCATAATTTTATTTAAAAATTCTATCATATTGGCACATTTTATACAAGCCTAAATCTTGTTTCGTAAGTCTTTTTCTATTATATAAAAAAAACAAAAGTTTAAAACAATAAAACTTTTGTTTTTAATTTTACTAAACACTAAATACTAAATCCAGGTGCTAAGTCACAAGTACTATCTGCTGAAACTTGATAACAGGATCCACCGTCAGAGACCCATGCGAACCTATTATTGAAATAAAGATCAGGTGTGCGCAACCACCATCCTCTATATTCTTGAGTATCCTTTGCTTTTTTTCTATTATTACCTGAACCAGAAGAATAATAAGCATATTGTTTTCCTTCTTCTGCTAATATCGGGTAATTTGCTGCCGCGTCTGAAAATATTTCTGAACTAGACAATAACCACAAATAAGCTGGGGATTTTTGTATAACTCTCGTTGTATATCCGTTCACATAACTTTTGTTTACTTTTTTTATAACACCACTTAAATCTCCCATTTTAGAATATATAGCATTTTCTCCATTCATATTTGCATACAAATCTTTTGCAGCCCATCCACCAGAATTTGTACCTTCATTATTCATTTTTACATCTTTCTCTATAGTTTCTATAAATTCAAAACTTATTCCTGCATAATCCCCATATCCATCATAATTTTCTGCTAGCTCATCTTGATTAAATCCTAGTACTCTTACTTTATATGTATCTGTTTTTCCTTCTAAATTTGTATATGTAACTTTTCCTATATCTCCTATTGATATTGTATATGATTTTCCATTTACTACTTCTGTTGCAGTAGATGATGTGTTTTTAATATTTAAATCTTTTGATATTGCCTTTGAAACTTCTGCTAATTCTGTCCAAGTATAATTTAATGTAATATCAGATATTGAAATATTTGTCGTTTTAATTAATGTTTGTTCCCCTATTTGTGCATTAATCTGTATTTTAAAACTCCCCTCTTTATTACCTATTATAGTAATCTCCTTACTTCCATCATCATAATTAACTGTTGCATAATTTTCCTGATTATCTAAAGTCTCAACTCTAATTACTATACTAGACTCATCAATGTCATTGTCACCTTCTTCAATTTTTTCCAATCCTTCTCCAGATAAAGTTATTTCATTGTTATCATATAATATTTGATAATATTTATTTTCTATAAACATATAATATGTTTTTTCCGTAAAATCTTTTTTTAAATTAATTTCAATCTTCTTAGTTTCTCCTGGTTTTACAAAAACATCTTCTATGTCTCTAATATCATATTTTGAACTAGAACCTGTTTGCTTTATTTGATATCCTTTTTGTTCTATTGCATTAATTATTGACTCAATATTTGGTTTTCCAATATTTTCTTTGTTATCATCATAATAACTTTGTGCTAATTGATTGTTCCATTCTAACCTCAAATCTTCCTTAGCAGTTGATAATGTTGTTGTTGTTTTAGCACTTGTTGCTTGTTTTAATATTCCATTATCTCCTACTAGCATATTTATTGTTACTGCCGAAAGAATTAGTAAAACTATTATTGTTATTACTAATGCTATTAATGTAATACCACTTTCAAAGTATTTTTTCTTCTGTTTCATTAAATTACCTCCCACTTTTTATATTATAAGTATATTATTCCACTTAATCTTTGTCAATATATATTATTTTAAAAAAATGTATTATATTTTTAATTTTATATAGACATTTTTTTATCATATATGTTATTATATCTATAATAAATTTTTTACTTTTTGGAGGTATACAAATGTCAAAATTATTCAAAATAACAATTATTACATTAATTTGCATATTAACATCATTTTGTATTTCTTATGGAATTGATTTAAATTTAACAACAAATCAAAATAACAATACATCTACAAATAATTCAAATCAAAATGCAAATATTAGCAATTCTACACAAAGCTCTAATACATCTTCAAATGATGATGAAACTACATATAATGGTTCTTCTAATGATTATACAAATAGTTCTACAACTTCATCAACTTCTGATTCTTCTAATTCATCATCTTATAAAGTTACAAGTGTTTCTAATAATCAAGAATCTACTTTTGGAGTATCAAATATATTAAGTATTGTAATAATAGTAATTGGAATTTTACTTATATTGTTGGCAATAGCTATTTTAATAAGATTAAAAAATTAACTTTTTAATAAAAACTCAAATAGAGTTTTTATTTTTTTATTTTTTTCTATGTATATTTTTTCTTAAATTTAAAATAATATTAATGGGTTTTAAATAATTAAAATTTAATATTATAGGAGGAAAAATCTATGTATAAAAAAATATTATTAAGCTTATCTTTAGTTTTAGCTTTCATTTTTTCTTTTACTTATACTACTTTAGCTACTAATGGACTTAAGGAAGCTGCTGAAGGAGTAAGAAATGTTGTTGGAGGAGCAGAAAATGTTGTTGAAGATGCTGCAAAAGATGTATCTAACACATCTAAAAATATAACTGGCGGTATAGAAAATGGTGCAGAAAAAGAAACTAATAATGTAAAAAACGATATGAATAAAGAAAAAAATACTACAACTTCAAAATCTGATAATAACAGAGATAGTTATACAGCAACAAAAACATCCACAACAAATTCTGGTACATTATTAGGAATGAACAGTACTGCTTGGACTTGGCTTGTACTAGGAATTGCAGCTGTAGCAATAATAGCTTTAATATGGTATTATTCAATGAGATTAAATGACAATAATAATTATGATGATAGAAATAATGACTAATTATTTTTTACATCTTTCCTATAGTAATATTTACTATAGGTTTTTTTTATGTTATACTAATTTAAGTATAATAATTTTTAAGAGGTAAAAGAATGGAAACAAAACTAATTGCGAAAAATCCTTTAGCATATCATAATTATACCATTAGTGAAAAAATAGAAACTGGTATAGTTTTATCTGGTACAGAAATAAAATCAATTAGAAATGGAAAAGTTAATTTAAAAGATAGTTATGCAGTAATAAAAAATGGTGAATGTTTTATTTATGGAATGCATATAAGTCCATATGAACATGGAAATATTTTTAATAAAGATCCTTTACGCACAAGAAAACTTTTATTAAATAAAAAAGAAATAAATAAATTATTTGGTTTAATAAAACAAAAAGGTTATTCTCTAGTACCTATTTGTTTATATTTTAAAGGTAGCTTTGTCAAATTAGAATTAGGTATTGGAAAAGGAAAAAAATTATATGATAAACGTGAAGATATAGCTAAAAAAGATGCAGACATGAAAATAAGAAAAAGTTTAAAAGCATAAAAGGATTGCTCCTTTTATGCTTTTATTCTTAATCACAATTTTTATAACTTGAGCACATTGATTCGTCTGGTTGTTTTGTTTCACAGTTTTGTACTGGAGTTACTATTATACTTTTTAATTGACATTCTTGTTTTTGATTATCATTATATTGACAACTTCCAACTGTACAATTTATTTTTTGATTTTTATCCATAATATACCTCCCAAAATAATTCCTGAAATATAAAATTTCATATTATTATTATGAGATTTTTATATTAATATATTCATTTTATTCTACAATTTTATATTCAATATCTTCTTTTTTGTATTTTTCTGGTTTTAATCCTAATCTTGTTTTTGAATAACTAGAAATTAAAATTGCAATTGCAGAAAGCAACATTCCTACAAAAAACATTGCATATTTAATATTCATATAATTTAAAACAACTGATCCTACAAATGTAATAATCATCCTAAAAATATTTTCTATTATTGAATTAGCAGAATAAATTTTTGTTAAAATTTTACTATTTGAAAAATTTGCCATATATGTTTTTTTAATAACCATATATATTCCTCTTACAGATGTTCTTGCTAAATATGTACATACAATAATTCCTATCTGTAATGCATAGGGTATTTTTCCTATAGCAACTATACCTGCTATCATCATACAAATTGTAGTTGTTAATGTAATTATTGTTAAAGATTTATTTCCAAATTTTTCATTAAATTTTTTTGATCTTTTCGCAGTAAATCCCCTAATTATTTGTGTAAAAAATAAGATTATTCCTATATATGTTGCAGAAACATTAATACTTTCTAATAAAGATACTTCATACGTGCTTAACAAAGATATTATAGCCCATATAAAGCCAATCATTAACAATAAACTTCTTAATCTATTTGACTTAAATATAAACTTAAATCCTGTCGTTATATCTATAATGTTTTGTTTTATAGTATTTTGATTTTTGTTTTCAACTTCTATTTCATCATATAATAAAGAAGAAACAATTGAAAATATTATAAATATTAAACATAAAGTAATTGGTATATATGGGTTAATATCATATAATACTCCTGATAATAAAGTTGTTATTGCATATAAATAACAATATCTTGAATAGCCTTTACTATCTACTTTAGAAAATATAATACTTTTTCTGTCTGTTTCTGGTATTGAGATATCTAAAATACTAGTTTCCGAAATATTTTTTAATCCGAAAGCCATTGCTCTTATTAGTTCTGCAATAATTAATTGATAAAAACTACTTGCCGACATTATTAATATTATATATAACAAATTAAAAACATTACCTAATACAATACTACTTTTACTGCCTATCTTCTCCATTATTACGTTTATTGGAACTTGCAATAATATAAAGAAAAATGCATAAAATGATTCAGTTAAAACAATATATGATAAATCTATGTTTTTAACTTGTGATAAAAATAATACTTTTATACCATAGAAAAATAATAAATCCAATCCAAGCATCGTATAAATAGGATAAATTTTCATATTATTCTTTCTTTTTTTTATTATTTCTAATGTTTCTTTCATATTTCTCCTTTTCCTTTGTATACTTCTGTCGAATTATATCAAAACAATTGTTGCAATGCAATAATTAAATTTCATTATTTTTTTCTTTCACACTCACATTTTTCATCTATTGATTTATTATTACAATTATTTAAATTTTGTTTACAACAATCATCTGGTGTTTTAAAACTTAAATACCAACCAATTCCATTTTTATTTTCATCTATATACTTTTGTCTTTCTTCCAATTCACAATAAGTTTTAGGCATTGGAACAATAACCGGATTTCCTGGCATCCAATTAGCAGCTGTTGCTCCTTTAGAACAATCTGCCATTTGCAATGCTTGAACTGTTCTTATTATTTCTGGTATAAATCTTCCAACATTTAATGGATATATTAAAATTGTTCTAATTATACTTTTGTCATCTATTATATATACATTTCTAACTGTTTCAGTTGTACTTACATCATTAGAAATCATACCATATTTTCTAGCTATTTCTCCATTTCTATCTGCTATTATTGGAAATGAAATTTTTATACCAGTTCTACAATATATATCATTTATCCAAGCTAAATGTGAACTATTGCTATCAATACTTAAACCTAACAAACTTGTATTTAATTGTTCAAAATATGTATGCGCTCTTGTAAATGCAATCATCTCTGTTGTACACACTGGTGTAAAATCTCCTGGATGTGAAAATAATACTAACCATTTTCCTTTATAATCACTTAAGCAAACTTTTCCACATGTTGTAATAGCTTCAAAATCCGGTGCCATTTGTCCTATTTTTACATTTCCATTCATCATTAATTCATAATCCATAAAAAAATAAACCCCTTTCGTATTTTTGATATAATATTCAAGGAATTTATTTTGTGTGATTAATTTTTTAATATAATTTTCTAATCCACCTTAATTTGTTAAATTTTTTTCTAATTTATCTGATGATCTTTCAACAGCTTCTATTACAACTATATCTGGTTTTATTGTTTCAATTAAATCATATGTGTATTTATCTCTGTGTAGATATACTACCCTTTTATATAATCTTGAAAAAGTGGGCTTCATATTTGTTCTAAAAGAATCTCCTATAAACATTACTGTTTGATTATTTTGTGAATTAGAAATATATTCTTCATATACATCAGTTTTGTTTTCTTTGTATTCTATATTATCATAAAAATTTTTAATATTAATCTTATTTTCAAATAATTCATCTTGTAAATTTATAAATGTAGAAAGATCTCTTTTATCTATTTCGTCTGTTTCTTCAAATTCTATATTATTTATATCATAATTAAAATTGTTATCAATTTCTTTTTGAAGGCTTATAGTTCCTATCAACGCCCCTATTGTATTCCAATGAGTGTCATATTTCCTATATAATTGATATTTATCTTTCACATTTAATAAATTTTCTTTAGGATATACTATATTAATATCTGAATTTTCTTTTATGTAATTAATTAGTTCTTCTGTTGCTGTGTTTTCTGCTTTTTTTATAGATTTAGGTAATTTTTCTGAATATATATTTTCTTTATCTGGAGCAATCATAACATAAGTTTTTATATTTTGTTCTTTAAACTTATTAATATTATTTTTTAATGTGTTTAATATATTTCCTTTTTTATCTTCTGTATATTTTTGTGAAGCTGTTAATTTTTCTATTGTAGTATCTCCCCTATAAAAAAGCCATCCATCTTTCCCTATAATTACACTATTATCTACAGAAGTATTAAATAATTTATAATTTATTAAAGACCAATATTTTCTTAAGCTATTTCTAAATGGTAAATGATCATTATAATAATCATCAAATTGTTTTGGATAATCTACAATTTGTGATAATTTAAATTTAGGCTTACTTTTTAATACTCTATTTTCTGTATTTGAAACTTCTTCATTATTACCAAATATCCAAAACAAAAACTGTGGTAAAAAAATTATTAATAAAAAAACTATAATTATAATAATATTTACTGTCTTGTTTTTCTTCAATTAAATCTCTCCTTAAAATCTAAAATAAATAAATGGATTATATGTATTACTTGCTAACATCATTATGCTTATAAACATTAATAAACTTATAACAATAACTTCAAAATATCTATGGTATACTTCTTTTATTTTTTCTTTGTTTTTTAATTTATTAAAAATAGTTTGTAAAATTCCTGAGAATAGTATAACAACAATAATCATTATTATATTTCTATTATTTATTATTAAGCTTGTATCAAAATTAGCTAACTGTTTTGATGGAATAATCATAATTTTCATATATTGCAATGCAGATCTTAAGGTATCCGCTCTAAATAATACCCATCCAAAAATAATTACTAATAATGCATATATGTGGTTTACAAATTTTAATTTATTTTTATCTAATAATTCTTTTAATTTTATTCTTTCAATAACTAAAAATAAGCCATTAAATAGTCCCCAAACAACAAAATTCCATGAAGCTCCATGCCATATTCCTGTTGCTAAAAATACTATTAATAAGTTTATATATGTTCTAATTTTTCCTTTTCTATTTTCTCCAAGTGGAATATATAAATATTCTTTAAACCATGTTGATAAAGATATATGCCATCTTCTCCAAAATTCTGTAATTGACTCAGAAATATATGGCAAGTTAAAGTTTTCCATAAATTCAAATCCAAACATTTTGCCTAATCCAATTGCCATATCACTATATCCTGAGAAATCAAAATAAATTTGTAATGTATAGCATATCGCTCCAAGCCATGCTATTGGCATATTTAGAAGTTCTATATTAGAATTAAAAATTGTATCTGCAATATAAGCTAATGTATTTGCAAATATTACTTTTTTAGCTAACCCATATACAAATCTTTTTATTCCATTCGAAAATTTTTCTATAGTTACAGTTCTCTTTTGTAATTGCTCATCAATGTCTTTATATTTTACAATTGGTCCTGCTATTAACTGAGGAAAAAATGATATATATAATGCTAAATTCAATAAATTTTTTTGAACTTTTATATCTCCTCTATATAAATCAATTATATATGACATTATTTGAAATGTGTAAAATGAAATTCCTATTGGCAATACTATATTTTTGTTTGGTATAACATTTTGTCCTATAATATTATCAATATTGGTTGCAATAAAATTGAAATATTTAAAATAAACTAACAACCCTAAGTTAAATACAATGGAAACAATTAATACAATTTTTTTATTCTTCTTTTTATTGCATTTATCCAAAATTCTTCCAAATATATAATTTACTAATATAGAAATAAGCATTAATACAATATATTTAGGTTCTCCCCAACTATAAAATATTAAACTAAAAAAAAGTAATATAATATTTCTGTATTTTTCTTTTGATATATAATAAACAAATAACAATATTGGTAAAAAAATCCATATAAATGTCATTGAACTAAAAACCATTATTTTTCCTCCTATTATTAATTGTTAAAATTATATCAAAAATAATAGACTACTTCAATATTTAAAGTAGTCTATATTTATTAATTAATTGATGCATTATAAATTTTAACAATTACATCATTTAACTTTTGATCAAATTCTTCTTGTGTCTGATTTACATTTAAATCTTGTAATAAAGCTCTTGAGAAACTTGCAATCATTCTATTATTTTTAGCAAGTAATTCTACTGCTTTATCTATATCATATCCACCTGATAAAGCAACAATTCTTACAACACATTCATAATCATATAAATCTAAATAATGATTTTCAACTGTTGGGATTGTAAATTTAAACATTATTTTATCATCTTTATTCCAATTTGCTAATTGTTTTTTTATTTCTTCTTTTAATATTTCTTCGCATTTAGCTTTTTCTGGTGAATTAATATCAACCTCTGGTTCAATTATTGGAACTAAATCATTGTCACATATAATTTTAGCAAATTCAAATTGTTGTTTTACAATTTCTTTTATTCCTTCTTCATTTGCTTCATATATTACAGATCTCATTTTTGTTCCAAATATATTTTTTTCTCTTGCTTCTTTTAATTCTTCTGCAAGTTCTGGAATATCTTTCATTAATTTTACGCCATTTTCTTGTTCTCTTAATCCTTTATCTACTTTTAAAAATGATACTATTTGTTTTTCATTCCATAAATAGTCAGCTGTAAATTGGTCATTTACTTTTGAAAGCATTGTTTTTTCAAATAATATTGCTCCAATTATATGTTCATTTGTAAAAGATTTACTAGTAAATACTCTTTTTCTCATTTCATGGATTAAATCAAACATTTCTTTCTCAGAATTGTATTGATCTTCTGGTATACCATAATTTTTTAAAGTTTTACTACTGCTTCCACCACTTTGATCTAATGCTGCAATAAATCCTTTCTTATTTTTTATATTTTCATACATTGCATTATTCATTTGTTTTTCCTACCTTTCTTAAACAACATGTAATTGAAATATTTTATATTTCATTAGCATTATAATAATATAATTTAAATAAGTCAACAATTAGATTCGTATTTATTTAATTAAATTTAATAACTTTGGTAAAAAAATTATAAATCCTATAACAGCTGATGCAATTGCAGATACTAATACAGCAGAAGCTGATATATCTTTTGCTTTTTTAGCTTTTTCGTTTATTTCTGGCATTGCTATATCCACAACAGTTTCAATAGCAGTATTTAATAGTTCTAATGATATAACAAGTCCAAAAAGTATTATACAAATACACCACTCTGTTGTACTTATTTTTAATATTATTCCCATTATAATAACAAAAATCATTATAAAGACATGTATTTTTAAATTTCTTTCTGTTTTCAACGCTGATAAGATTCCCTCAAAAGCATATTTAAAACTATTCAAAAATTTTTTATTCTTTGTTCCGCATACTATTTCTCCTCTTCTATATTATTTAATTTAAATATTGGTTTTGTTATTGTTGTAAATAAAATTAAATATGCAATGGATATTATAAATCCGCCTAATACATCACTAGCATAGTGTACACCTAAGTATATTCTACTAAATCCAATTAAAAATATTAATATTGCTATTAACACTGTTAATAAATTTCTAATTTTTTTATTTTTTACATTTTTAAACACTATATATAATATTAACCCATAAAAAGCCATACTAATCATAGAATGTCCAGATGGAAAACTATATCCAGTTTCGCTTATAATTCTATAACCATCTGGTCTAGGTCTATTTATAATGTTTTTTAATAAGACATTTAAAGCAGTTGATATTATTAAATTTAAAGTAATTGCAATTGGAACTTTCTTATTTTTTATAAATATAAATGTTAATATACATATACCTATTACAACATATTGACTTCCTAAAAATGTTATAAATTTAAATATGTGTGTTAATACTCCATTTCTCATATTTTCTACCACTAATTTATATGTTATAATATCAATATTTAATTTTTCATATTCAAATATATCCTCAATTAAATCCATAACTATTATTATACAAATAAATAATATTATCCATTTGTAATTATTTTTTAATATGTTTTTTAAACGTTCTTTCATTTGTTAATTTCCTTTTCATATAAATTTAATTTGTATTAGTATTTTCATTCACTTTATTTGTAGTGTTCTGTTTTTTTGTGTTATTCTTATTTGTTTCTGTTGTGTTTACAGATGTATTTGTACTATTTTTAGTTGTATTATTCTTTGTTGTATTTTTATTTTCGTTTTTAGTTATTTCATCTGTTGAAACATTATTTTTTGTTGTAGTTGTTTCATTTACCACATTTTTTTCTTGTTTTTCCTCATTTTTATTAATATTTGTTTCTGTTTTTACTTCTGTTTTTTTGTTATTACTTTTTGTTGTACTATTATAATTATTATATAAATGTTTATTACACTTATCTGGAACTGTTCCTTTTAAATAATATTCTGTATATGTATTTGTACATCCTACATTTGCAACAAGTCCTGTTTCAGCACATACTGTACTTTCTATTATTCCAGAAGTTTTAGCAAAACTTGTACCTTTTAAATTAGAATGAACATTTTTCATAACATCTGCCCAAATTAATCCAGCTGGATTTTTACCATTAGAGTTTATACTTTCATTTAAATCAAATCCGTACCATGTTACAGCAGTATAATATGGAGTAAACCCACAAAGCCATCTATCATAATTTTCATCAGTAGTTCCTGTTTTTGCAGAAACATCCATACCAGAAATATTACAATATGTAGCAGTTCCTTTAGATCCAATTACAGGTTGTCTTAATAATTCTTTTACTATAAAAGCTGTTTGGATTGAAAATACTTTTTTTGATTTAGCCTTTTTTTCTATTATTACCTTTCCATTAGAATTTGTTACACTTTTATAAAAAGTTGGTTCTATATAAACTCCATCATTTGCAATAGTTGCATATGCAGATGCCATTTCTAATGGACTTATTCCTTTTTCCAGTCCCCCTAATGCTAAAGGTAAACTTTCATCTTTTTGTGTAAGTGTTGTTATTCCCATCTTTTTTAAATATTGTATAGATGTTTTTGGTGTTAATTGTTCCATTATTTTTACAAATGGAATATTTTGTGATGATTCAACCGCTCTTCTAACTGTTATATTCCCTTGATATGCATCATAATCTCCAGGAGCATAATCATTCTCAAAAGTAGTTTTTGAATCATCATAAATACTAGATGATGTAATTATCTTTTTTTCTATTGCTGGCACTAATACAGAAAGGGGTTTTCCAGCAGAACCCACTTGTCTTACAGATTGAGTCGCTCTATTTAATCCTCTCGCATCTTTCTTTTCTCCTAATCCACCAACACAACCTACTACTTGTCCTGTTTTTTGATCAATTATTACCATTGCAGCTTGTGAAGTTGCATTACTATCATTGGCTGATTTTAAAATATATTTACTTTTATTAAATTCCTTTTCAATTTTATTTTGAATTTCTGTATTTTCTGTGCTATATATTTTTGCTCCTGCCATATCAAAATAATTTTTTGCAAATGCCTTGCTTATATGTTTTTTGTTAGCTAAGTCTGTTATTATTTCTGTAATTAATGCATCTGTGTGGTAAGAATACACACCATCATTTTCACTTTTTAAATTTCCTTGTTTAAAATTAAATCCTTGCTCTACTTCTGTTACAGCTTGATTATATTCTTCTGAATTTATATAATTAAATTCTTTCATTTTCGCTAAAACTGTTTTTGTTCTTTTTTCTATTTTTTCTGTGTTATCTTTATCTCCAAACGGATTATAAGCATTTGGAGCATTGTTAATACCTGCTAAAAACGCACATTCAGCAACACTTAAATTTTCTACATCTTTATCAAAATAATATTGCGCTCCTGTTTGAACTCCATAAACATTTGGTCCAACATATATAACATTTAAATAAATATTTAATATGTCTTCTTTGCTTAAAAATGTTTCTAAACAAATTGCTCTTTCCCATTCTGAAACTTTTCTAGATATTTTATTAGAGTCATCACCTGTTAAATTTTTTACTAACTGTTGAGTTATAGAACTTCCTCCAAATGATGATTTTCCAAAATGAATTATATAATTTCCAATAGCTGCACTTGTCCTTTTAAAATCCACTCCACCATGTGAATAATATCTTTGATCTTCTATTGCAACATATGCATTTTTTAATACTTTAGGAATATTATCTGTAACTTGTTTTTTCTTTTCACTACCTATTTCTGCAATTGTTTCTCCCTGTGAATTTATTACTTGTGAATTTTCATTTAATATCATATCAGAGACAAGATTTTTAAAACAATGCATTGAAATTGCCAAACTTATTCCTTTATATATTAAAAGAATAATTATTACTAATATAATTGTTTTAATTATCCTTTTTTTTCTTCTTTTCTTCTTTTCCTCTCTAAGTTCTTGTTTTATCTGTTTTTTTGTTTTAAATTCTAGTTCTTCGTTTTTCTTTTGATTTTTTCTTAGAGCTTTTGGGATTTGTTCTTCTATATCTTTTTTGTTATTTTTCAATTTTTGTTCCTTTCAACAAAATCTTTTTTATATTTTATACCATTTTTTGCTTAAAAAGTAAATAGTGTAATTGTATATAAAAAAACATATAGAATACTTTATAAATTATTCTATATGTTTTTATAATTTTATAACACTTCTGTATAAGCTTCTTGACATAATTTTGCTCCCCATGGTGAGCCTGTTGTATATTTGCATTTATTTATAACACAATTAACATTTTCAAATGCATTTTCTCCTATACTTGTTACAGATCTCGGGATTGTTATTTTTAAATCTGAATCTGTACAATCTGCAAAAGCTCTATTTCCTATAGTTGTTAACCCAGATGGTAATTCAACACTTTTTAATGATATATCATCTTCAAAAGCTTGTTCATTTATTTCAACTACCGAATTTGGAATTTTAATACTAGTTAAACTTGTACAACCAATTAACATTCCACCAGTAATTTCTGTTATTGTATTTGGTAATATAATCTCTTTTAAATTTTTACATTTAGCTAATCCAAGGGTTCCAATTCTATCTACATTTCCTACAATTAATTTACTTGCCCCTATTAATTCTTGTTTGCTCAATATATTACAAAGTGTTTGGCTTGAATCCTCTATAGTTAATGAATTATAATCACTAGTTACATCTAATTTATATGTATTTACTAATTCATCCCAGCTTACTATTAAGCTATCGTTTTCATCATATAAGCCTGGCTTCTGAGTCTCTACATTATCCTTATTTGGTCCATCAACATCAATGTCACCAGTTATATCCTTAACAGAAATTTCATAATTACCTTCTTTGGTTGTTAATTTCTTATCATCCCCATCTCCAGAAACAGTACCATACTTATTCAATATATCCTCTAATTCTGATGTTGTTAAATTTCCGCCTTTTTTTTCAGATTGTTTTGCTAAAATATCAATTTGAACATTTTCAATAATTTGTGCCTTTGATGTTGTATCTTTTGCATCAATAGCTTTATTCAATATTCCATTATCTCCTGTTAACATTGCAATTGATACACCTGCTAATATTAGTAAAACTATTATTGTTATTACTAACGCAATTAAAGTTATTCCCTTTTGTTTTTTCATTTTAATTCCTCCTTTGTTTATTTTTTTATATCATTATTTATTAAAAAAGTAAATACAAAATGTACTAAAAAGTACATTTTGTATAATAATTTATTTTTTAAATGTTTCTATTTCCTCTTTTATCTTATTATAAAAATCATCAAATTTCATTGAACCAATGTCTCCATCTTTTCTTGAACGAACACCAACAGAATTTGATTCAATTTCTTTGTCACCAATTATAAGCATATATGGAACTTTTTGAAGTTGAGCTTCTCTTATTTTATATCCAATTTTTTCATTTCTATCATCTAATTCAACACGAATCTTATCTTTACGCAATTTATCTGTAATTTCTTTTGCATAATCTCTTTGTTTATCTGTAATTGGCATAACTTTTACTTGAAGTGGAGCAAGCCATATTGGAAGAAATCCTTTTGTTTCTTCTAATAAGAAAGATATAAATCTGTCAGAGCTTCCTAAAATTGCTCTATGAATTACAACAGGTCTATGTTTTTCTCCATCTTCTCCTACATATTCAAGATCAAATCTTTCTGGTAATGCAAAATCTAATTGACATGTTGGAATTGTTATATCATGGTTTAAAGCTGTTTTTATTTGAATATCAATTTTTGGGCCATAAAAAGCTGCTTCACCTTCTGCTTCATAAAATTCAATATTAAGTTCTGTTAAGATTTCTCTTAATTGACTTTCAGCTGTTTCCCACATTTCATCATTGTCTATATATTTTTCTTTGTTATTTTTATCTCTTAAAGATAATCTGTATTTAAATGCTGATGCTGGGAATCCAAAATCTTTTTGGTATACTTCTACTATTAATTTTAAAACATTTCCAACTTCTTCTTTTATTTGATCTGGTCTTACAAATAAATGTGCATCATTTTGACACATTTGACGAACTCTTTCTAATCCACAAACACTACCACTATCTTCATATCTAAAATCATGTGCAAGTTCTCCAATTCTTATAGGTAAATCTCTATAAGAATGCATTTTATTTTTATATATTAACATATGATGTGGACAGTTCATTGGTCTTAAAACTAATTCTTCATTATCCATTTTCATTGATGGAAACATATCATCTTTATAATGATCCCAATGTCCACTAGTTTTGTATAATTCTACATTTGCAAGTGAAGGTGTATATACATGACTATATCCTAATGAAAGTTCTTTATCTTGAATATATCTTTCAAGTAATCTTCTTATTGTTGCACCATTAGGTAAATACATTGGTAAACCTGCACCAACTAATGGGTGTGTCATAAATAATTCTAAGTCTTTTCCTATTTTTCTATGATCTCTTTGTTTTCTATCTTCTAATATTTGTAAATATTCGTCAACTAAACTTGCTTTTGGAAAAGATATTCCATATATTCTTTGAAGTGTCTCTCTTTTTTCGTCACCTCTCCAATATGCTGATGAAGAAGATAATATTTTTACAGCTTTTACTTTTCCTGTACTCATTAAATGTGGTCCAGCACACAAATCTGTAAATTCACCTTGTTTATAGAAAGATATTTCTGCATCTTCTGGTAAATCTTCTATTAATTCTACTTTGTATTTTTCGTCTTTTTCTTTCATAAATGCAATTGCTTCATTTCTTGGTAAAGTATATCTTTCAATAGGTAAATCTTCCTTTATTATTTTTTTCATTTCTTTTTCTATATTTTCTTTGTCTTCTTCTGTAAATGGTTTTTCTACATCAAAGTCATAGTAAAATCCTTCATCAATAGATGGTCCTATTGCAAGTTTTGTTTTTGGAAATAATCTTTTTATAGCTTGTGCCATTATATGAGATGTTGTATGCCAATAAGCCTTTTTTCCATCAATATCACTATCAAAAGTTAATATTTCTAAATTGCAATCTTCATTTAATTCGTGTCTTAAGTCTTCTACTTTTCCATTTACTTTTCCGCAAGTTGCAACTCTTGCTAAACCTTCACTTATTTGCTTTGCAAGATCTATTATACTAATTCCTTTTTCTACTTCCTTAATAGATCCATCTTTTAATGTAATTTTTATCATAAAAATCATCCTTTCTCTTTTCATTAGGAAACAAAAAACACTCCTAATGAATTTTATTCATAGGAGTGTATATAACACGGTTCCATCCTAATTTTTACTTAATTATAGATTATAACGTATCTTACTACGTCTAGCTTTTACTAGAAACTCTGGGGTAGTTTTTCAAATATGTTTTCTAAAATTAGCTTTCAGCGCACACACTAATTCTCTCTGTTAGTAACCTTTATTTTACTTTGTCCCTTCATCGTTTTTATTAAACTATATTTATTATAATATGTTTATTTTGTTTTTTCAAGTTTTTTATTAATTTTTATATTAATTTTACTTCATAACATCAATTGCTTCAGAAGCTATTTTATCTTTGTCAAATTTATTTACCAAGTATATAAATAAAGCAGTAATTGCAAATGTTATAACATAAACTAAAACTGTTATACCAAAGTTTCCATTAACAATATTAGCACCTGCAATTGTTGAAGAAATAACTGATGGAAATCTAGCAAAAGTTGAAATTAGTATAAATCTTACTGGTTTTATTGGAAGCAATCCTCCTATATATACTAGTAAATCTTTTGGAGTTCCAGGTATTAAAAATAATATTGTCATTATTAATTCAACTTTTTCTGGACTTTTAAACAATTTGCTATTTTCAATTTTATCAATTTTTTCTTTTTTAAAAAACTCATATATATATTTTTTTCCAAATTTTCTGACAAAGAAAAGTATTAAAGCTGATGTTATAGCACATGAAACAAATATAAAAGCAGTTCCACCAATCGCTCCATAACACATTCCTGCCAATATTTCTAGTGGTTCACCTGGTAACACAACCAAAAGTATTTGTGCAAATTGAAGTCCAAACAACATTAAAAATCCATATATTCCTGTTGTTTGAACTAAATTTTTAAATTCTACTTGTCCTTCTTTGGTTGTTAGATTTTTCATTATTGGAAATAAATATATTATTAACCCTACAAATACAACTATTGATAAAATAGATAATCCTATTTTTAATATTTTTAGTATGCTTTTTTTATTCATTTATACGTACTTCCATTTCTAAAGTTATTTTATATTTTTCATAAATATTATATCTTCTATAACATTTACAACACCATATATTAATATAATTACACCAATTACATTCATAATAACGCTTGAATTAATTAATACATATATACCAGCAGCTATTGTTATTATTGATAATATTATAGAAACAAGCCATGCTCTTGATGTATATTCTTTCCATATTATTGTAGTTTGTAAATTTGCGATTCCTGTATATATAATCCATATACCCATTATTATTCCAAATGCAGATAATATAATTTTTGATGAACACATAATTATTATTCCAATTATAGTTAATGAGATAGCTATAGCTAATAAATAGCTGTTCATTTTACCTGTAGATATGTATTCTGATATTTTTAAAATTCCCATTACTATAAAAATTCCACCTAGAATTATTGATAAAACTGATATAACTGCACTTGGATTATATATAAGTGCTATACCAAAAATTATAAACATTAATGATACAACTATATCTTGTTTTGCAGATTTTTTTAAAAATTTTTCTAACATTTCTAACATAAAATTCTCCTTCTTTCTACCCCTTTTTATTTTATTTAGTATAACTTTAAAGATATTTTTTGTCAATATTTGCGTCTTAAAACTTCCTATAATATAAAAAATAACACCTGCAGAAATGCAGATGATATCTATATAAACTATGCGTTTTCAGTTTCTTTTTTTACTATTACTTCTTTACCATCATAGTATCCACAATTTGCGCACACTCTGTGTGGCATTACTGGTTCATGACAGTGTGGGCAAGTAGCAAAATTTGGGTTTTCAACTTTCCATGTTGATCTTCTTTTATGTGTTCTTGCTTTTGACCATCTTCTTTTTGGTTGTGCCATTGTAATCCCTCCCTTATTTAAAGATATATCTATATATCTAATAATTCACAAATTTATTAATTTAACACTATAAAATTATACAAGTATTTTTTACTTTTGTCAACAGTTTATATGCAACTTTTTGATATATCTGCATATAATATTAAAAATTATGGAGGTTTATTATGTGTGGAATTGTTGGTTTTGTAAATTACAAAAAAAATATATCTAATTACAAAGATATATTATCTAATATGAATAACACTCTATCAAATAGAGGTCCTGATGAACAGGGATTTTATATAAAAGAAAATGTTGCACTTGCCCACAAAAGACTTATTGTTATTGATCCAGAAGGCGGAAAGCAACCTATGATTGAAAAATATTCTTTTGGAGAATATGTAATTGTATACAATGGACAAATTTATAATACAAAAGAACTTCGTCATACTTTAGAAGAAAATGGATTTTCTTTTGACGGTCACTGTGATACAGAAGTACTTTTAAAAAGTTACATATACTATGGTAACGAAGTTGCAAAACATTTAAATGGTATATTTAGCTTTGCCATTTGGAATAGTCAAAAACAAGAACTATTCTTAGCAAGAGATCATTTTGGGGTAAAACCATTATATTACACTCAATTTGATAATTCTTTTATATTTGCTTCAGAAATTAAAGCAATCTTTAAATATCCAGGTATAGAAAAAGTTATTGATAAACAAGGTATTTCAGAACTATTTGGAATTGGTCCTGCTCATACTCCTGGAACTAGTGTATTTAAAAATATTTACGAAATAAAACCTGCCCATTTTGCTGTTTATAACAAATCTGGACTTCATATAGAAAGATATTGGAAATTAGAAACAAAAGAACATACAGATAATTTTGAACAAACTTGTGAAAAGGTTAATTTTTTATTAGATGATGCAATTCAAAGACAATTGGTCTCTGATGTACCTCTTTGTGTAATGCTTTCTGGCGGATTAGATTCTAGTATAATCGTTGCATATGCTAGTAATTATTGTAAAAAAAATGGCTTACCACCTTTAGATACTTATTCTGTAGATTATGTAGATAATGATAAAAACTTTGTTAAGAGTGACTTTCAGCCAAATTCTGATAACTATTATATAAATATAATGAAAAATAAATTTCAAACAAATCATCATACAATTGTAATTGATACTCCTGAACTTGCAGATAGTTTAGAAGATGCTATGATTGCACGTGATTATCCTGGTATGGCTGATGTTGATTCTTCTTTCCTTTTGTTTTGTAAAAATATAAAAAAAGAAGCAACAGTATGTTTATCTGGTGAATGTTCTGACGAAATATTTGCAGGATATCCTTGGTTTTTCCGTGAAGATGCTTTAAATAGTAATACTTTTCCATGGTCAATTGCTTTAACTGAACGTCAACAAATATTAAATCCTGATATTTCTTCTAAGGTTGATTTAAAAAATTATATTGATTATAGATATAATCAAAGTTTATCTGAAATTGATTTTATTGATACAGATTCTGCTGAAACAGTTGAAAAAAGAAAAATTACTTACCTTACTATGAATTGGTTTATGCAAACATTATTAGATAGATCTGACAGAACTTCTATGTATAATGGTTTAGAACTACGTGTTCCTTTTTGTGATTACAGATTAGTTCAATATTTATGGAATATTCCTTGGGAAATAAAAGCTTTAAATGGTAGAGAAAAAGGATTGCTTCGTTATGTTGTTAAAGATTTGTTACCTAGCGAAATTGTAGATAGAAAAAAATCTCCTTACCCAAAAACTCATAATCCAACTTATTTAAAAAAAGTTAAAGAAATGTTAACAACTATTATGAACAAAAAGGATGCTCCTATTAATAATTTACTTAATAGAATTTATATCTTAGATATTCTAGAAACTGATGGCAAAGCTTTTTCTAGACCTTGGTTTGGTCAATTAATGACAGGTCCACAACTTATGGCTTATTTGTGTCAAGTTAATATGTGGCTTGAAAGATATCAGCCTAAAATTGAGATTTAAAAATATATTATAAAAAGGTCGCAACTGCGACCCTTTTTGTGTGCGAAGAAGATTTTTTATTTTTTTGACAATATTAGGACTCCTATAAGTTTCCCGTCATATTCTGATAAATCTGGAGGCAAATCACTTTTTCCTCTTTCCTTACTTACCATATCTTTCCATGACTTTTTTTCGCTCCAACATCCATCTTCATCTTGTCTAACAAAGTGAAAATTTATAGGATAGTCATGAAATGAAGGAAAAGAATAAAAAGCAATTCTCCATTCTCCTTTTTTTAGCTCACCATTATCTTCTCGATAAGACAAACCTAAAAAATCTAGATCTTTTTTTAATCGAGTTATTAACTCATTTGGATTAAATATTGCTGTTTCAACATCTGGATTCGAAATACACCCAGGAATAAAAATTTGTTCTTTTTTATCACTTATTGTCAAATCCAATGCATACGCATAACAATTTGTATGTTTTACAGATTTCCACCGCTTCTTATTAAACTTAGGTGGATATACATTTGTCTTTATCACATTTTTTATTTTTGCTGTCATTCTTTCATAATAAGGCATAATGTTCTCCTTTCGTAACTTCGCACACTTCAAAAAGATTTACATAAATATTATATCATTAATTAGGCTATTTTTCAATATTTATCTACTTTATCTTTTTCTTAATATTTTTTTAAATTTTTCTTGCAAACATTTGTACTAAATGATATAATTTTTGAAGTTAAAGGAGAATATTATGGAACACTGGTCTGTTGATGATTATAAAAATTTCACAAATGGAACTAAAAGAAAAAGCAAATATAGAGCAAATAAAGTCTCAATTGATGGACATACTTTTGACAGTCAAAAAGAAGCTGATTATTATTGTGAATTAAAATTAAGACTACAAAGTAAAGAAATTAATGGCTTTTGCTTACAACCAACTTTTATTTTAGCACCAAGTTTAAAATATAAAGCTGATTTTATTGTATTTCACAAAGATAACTCCACAGAAGTTATTGATGTAAAGGGTTTTAAGACTAAAGAATATATTGCAAAGAAAAAGGTCTTTGAAGATAAATTTAATTTAAAAATAACAGAAATAGAATAAAGGATTGCAAAAAGCAATCCTTTATTTAACTCATTTTTTCTTTAATTTTTACTAATGTATTTAATGCATCAATTGGTGTTAATTCGTTTAAGTTAATTTTATCTATTTCATGAGCAATTTCCGCTATTTTATAATTGAACATATCAAATTGACCTTCTACTTGTTTTTTGTTCTCAATTTTCTTGTTTGTTAATATGTTCTTTCTCTCTAATGATTTTAAAATTTCATTCGCTTTTTGTGTTACAGCTTTTGGAACACCTGCTAAACGAGCAACATGTATTCCATAGCTCTCGTCTGTTCCACCTCTTACTATTTTTCTTAAAAAGATTATATCTTCACCTTTTTCTTTTACAGCAATTGAATAATTTTTAATACCATCTAATTTCTCTTCTAATTCTGTAAGTTCATGATAGTGTGTAGCAAATAATGTTTTAGCACCACATTTTTCTTTATCTGCAATAAATTCTGCAACCGCCCATGCTATTGAAAGTCCATCATATGTAGAAGTTCCTCTTCCTATTTCATCTAATATTATTAAACTGTTTGCAGTTGCTTCTTTTAATATTGTTGCAACTTCCATCATTTCTACCATAAATGTACTTTGGCCTAAACTTAAGTCATCTGATGCTCCAACTCTTGTAAATATTTTATCTACTACTCCTATATTCGCTTCTGTCGCTGGCACAAAACTTCCTACTTGAGCCATTAATGTAATTAAAGCAACTTGTCTCATATATGTAGATTTACCAGCCATATTAGGACCTGTAATAATAGATAATCTATTTTCGTCTTTATCTAAATATGTATCATTTTCTACAAATGACCCTGCACCTAGCATTTTTTCTATTACAGGGTGTCTTCCTTCTTTTATGTTTATAATTCCATTAGAATTTACATTTGGCATACAATAATTCATATCTTCAGCTACTTGTGCAAATGATGCAAGAACATCTAATGTTGATACAATATTTGCAGATTTTTGTAATCTTGTTATATTTTTAGAAATTTCATTTCTTATTTCTGTAAATGCATTATACTCTAGATTTACAACTTTCTCTTCTGCTCCTAATATTTGATTTTCTAAATTTTTAAGTTCTTCTGTTATATATCTTTCTGCATTTGTTAATGTTTGCTTTCTTATAAATCTTTCTGGAACTTGATCTAAATAAGATTTTGTAACTTCTATATAATATCCAAATACTTTGTTAAATCCAACTTTTAATGCTTTTATTCCTGTCTTTTCTCTTTCTTCTGCCTCTAACTTAAGTATCCAATTTTTTCCCTCTGTTGTAGCAGTTTTTAATTTATCTATTTCTTCATCATATCCCAATTTTATTATTCCACCATCTTTTATAGTCATAGGTGGATCTTCTACAATAGATTTTTCTATTAATTCATATATATCTATAAGTTCATCTAAATTAATATATAATTCTTGTAATAATGGAGATTTTGTATTTTCTAAAACTTTTTTAATGTATGGTAATTTAGATACAGAATTTTTTAATGTAATCATATCTCTTGCATTTGCATTACCATATGCCATCTTACCTGCTAGTCTTTCAATATCATAAACTTTTTTTAAATTATCTATAATATCTCCTCTTAAAATTATATCTTCTTTCAATTCTTTTACAGCATTTAATCTTTTATTTATTTCATTCACATCTATCAAAGGATCATTTAACCATCTTCTTAATTGTCTTCCACCCATAGATGTAGATGTTTTATCTAATACCCAAAGCAATGTTCCTTTTTTAGATTTATCTCTCATTTTTTCTGTAATCTCTAAATTTCTTCTTGCACTTATATCTAATGACATATATTTTGAAATATTATATATTGAAATTTTATTTATATGATTTAAAGAAGTCATTTGAGTTTGATTTAAGTATTCTATTAATGCATTTATAGAACATACTGCAAAATTTTTATCTTTTAAGTCTTCTATTTTTCTTCCACTGTTATCTACAAAATCATATTTTAATTCTAAATCTTTGTAATCATTGTTAAAATATTTTTCATTAAACTTAGTTATATATATACTAAATCTTTCTTTTATTTTTTGCATTTCTTCTGTGCAATCAAACATCATTGTATTTGTTATAATTTCAGATGGAGAAAATCTTGCAATTTCATCTAACAAAGTTGGAAAATTGTTGTTATCTTTTATTTCCGCACTATAAAATTCTCCTGTTGAAATATCGCATACACTAATTCCAAAATATATTCCACTTTTATATACTGCCATTATAAAGTTATTTTTTCTTTCTTCTAGCATATTGCTCTCTATTACAGTACCAGGTGTTACTACTCTTATAACTCCTCTATCTACAATACCTTTTGCTTCTTTCGGATCTTGTAATTGCTCACATATAGCAACTTTATAACCCTTTGCTATTAATCTTGCTATATAAGTTTCTGCAGCATGATGTGGAATTCCGCACATTGGTGCTCTTTCCTCTTGTCCACAGTCTTTTCCTGTTAAAGTAAGTTCTAATTCTCTTGATGCTGTTATTGCATCATCAAAGAACATTTCATAGAAATCACCTAATCTATAAAATAATATACAATCTTTATATTGTTCTTTTGTTTCAAGATATTTTTGCATCATTGGTGAAAACTCTGCCATGTAATTTACTCCCTTTCATTTTATCTTTTATATTACTTCTCCTTTTAAATACCACATGTGTTCAGAAACAATTTTTAAACTAACCATTTGATTTATTAAATTTCTGTCTCCATCAAAAATAACAACTTTATTACTGTCTGTTCTTCCAGTTAACATGTCTTTATTATTTTTACTTGGACCTTCCACTAATACATTTTGAATAGTTCCTACATATTTTTTGTTGTTTTCTTCTATTTGACTTTCAACTAATTTTTTTAATCTATCAAATCTTTCATGTTTTATATTTTCTGGAATTTGATTTTCCATTCTATCTCCAGGTGTACCAACTCTTCTTGAATATATAAACATATATACTTGTTCAAATCCTACTTTTTTTACAACATCAAGTGTATCTTCAAAATCCTCTTCTGTTTCTCCTGCAAATCCAACAATTATATCTGTTGTTAATGCTAAATTAGGAATTGTTTTTTTCATTTTATCCACTAAATCTAGATATTGTTCTTTTGTATACTTTCTATTCATTACCTTAAGCATTTTTGTACTTCCAGACTGTAATGGTAAATGAATTAACTTACAAACTTTATCACAATCTCTTATTGCTTCTATTACATCATCTGTAAAATCTTTTGGATGTGGTGAAACAAACCTTATTCTTTCTATTCCATCAATTTTATTTATTTCTCTTAAAAGTTTTGCAAACGAATTTACTTTATCATATTTTCCAGTATCCTCTATTTTTCCTTTTTTGATATTTTCCATTTCAACTCTTAAATAAGAATTTACATTTTGTCCTAATAATGTTATTTCTTTATATCCATTTTCAGCCAACTCTTTTACTTCATTTATAATATCTTCTGGATCTCTGCTTCTTTCTCTTCCTCTTACATATGGAACTATACAAAAACTACAAAAATTATTACATCCATTCATTATTGTTACAGATGCTTGTAATCTACTATTTCTACTAATTGGAATTCCTTCATATATCTTTCCATCTATATCCAAAACATCATCTATTTTTTTCTTTTCCTCAACTGCTTTATATAAATCTTCTGGAAATCTATGTAATGTATGTGTTCCAAATATTATATCTGTGTATGGATAACTTTCTTTTATCTTTTTAGTAATATGCTCTTCTTGCATCATACATCCACCAATTGCAATTATAGTTCCTTTTGTTTCTTTTATTCTTTTTAATTCTCCTAATTTTCCAAACAATTTATCTTCTGCATTTTCCCTTACACAACAAGTATTAAGTACAACAACATCTGCATCTTTAAACTCTTTTGTTAAACTATATCCCATTTCATTTAACATTCCAGACAATTTTTCTGAATCATTTTCATTTAGCTGACATCCCATTGTTAATATTGCATACTTTAATTCTTTATCTTTATTTAATTCTTTTACCTTTTTTATGTACTCTTTTTGTTCTCTAATTTCTTGTATAGTATCCATTTTTCTCCTCCTTAAGCTATTGCTTATTTTATTATATTTTGTCGTTTTTTGCAAGGTATATAAAGAAATAATTTTACAATAAGCTCTCAAAAAAATTGTCAATGGGGACGTAGTTTTTTGACAACTTTATTATTCTATGTAAGTTTTTCTTATTGTTTCTCTTCCTATTTTTGTTTCTTCTGATATTTTTCTTAATGAAATATTGTATTCCATTTTCAAAATTACTATAAGCTCTTTCAATTTTCTTTTATTCTTTTTTAAATCATTAATATCCATATCATTTTCATTTAAAAAGTTTTGTATTAATTCTTTACATATTTTAGAGTCATTATCAATATCCATAAATGTGTAATTTTCTTTTATTTCTTTAGTAATTATTTTATAATTTGAATATGGATAATCTTTTGCTTTACTACAAATACCAGCCTTGACAGGATTATCATAAATATACTTTATGCAATTATATAAATGTTGTTCATCATAAATTCCCTCTGATTTGTATCTGTCTCGAAATACATATCCTACTCTATCATATTTTTTATTATAATATCTTGCATATGTACAATTAAGTCTTTGCATATATTTACTTAATTCATCTGATTTTTTTGTTTTTATTAACATATGTGCGTGATTATTCATAATGCAATATGCTATTATCTCTATCTCATGCTCCTTGCTTAATTTATATATAAGTTTTATATAATATTTAATATCTTCTGATTTATCAAATATATAACTTTTATTTATACCTTGAGTTATTACATGAAAAAAAGATGTTTTTATATGTTTTCTTGGAAATCTTGGCATATGTGCCTCCTTAGAAATAAAATTTTATTGAAAAAAAATAATATGGCATAGATTTTACCATATTATTTTTGAAAAATTTGTCGAAATTTATTTTAATTTTAAATTTTTTAAGTTGTCAAAAAACTACGTCCCCATTGACAACCTATTTTTTATTTGTCTCCTATTTTATAAAATTGACATATTGTAACATTATTCCATGAGTTTGCAATTATTTTTATTGAGTATGATTTATTATTTTTAAAGATAAAATCTTTATATCCTTGAGAAACTGTTGCATCTTCTCCGCTTTCTATATATGTAATGTCTTTTCCATGTTCATGTCTTTCTATAACCTTCATTTTACATTGTTTAACACATTGATATAAATTTGTACTTACCTGACAAACTCCTCCTCCATATGCCATTCTATTATTACCATTGGCATATGCAATTGCTTTCCTATAACCATTTTTTTCTGTTAACCTACCAATTACTTTTGACCATACAAATTTCTGCCCTGGCTTTAATATTATTCCATTTATTTTTTTACAGGCAATTCTTAAATTAGTATTTCTACTTTCATTATCACTTGTAGAAGTTAAAACTTTTGATGCAATTATTCCTCCTCCGCTTCTTATGTTACTTGACTTAGAATATATTTTTTTATCTTTAACTAATTTAAATGTTTTTATCTTAAAATAATATTCTTTATTATAATCCAAGTTCTTCTTAATATAAGTTATATTTTTACTTCCATATATATTTTTAATTTTCTTATACTTACCATTTTTTAAAGTAGACATATACACAGAATAACCATCTACATTTTTTATTTTTTTCCATTTAATACTTGCTTTTCCATTATTAACTGTTACTTTAATTAATTTGGTTTTATTTGGTTCTTTACTATTACTTGCTAATACATAATAATTTTGTAGTATTAATAACCCAAAAGTTATTAATACTACAAAAATCTTGAATAAAGTTTTTTTCATTTTATCCTCTTTTATTTAGATATTTTTACATTTACACTTGAGCTCATATCACTATTGTATTTGCTATCTGAATAATTAGCAACTACTTTATAATAATATTTCTGTCCTTTTTTTAATTTAGTATCTTTATATGAATTTTTTTTAGATGTTCCTATTTTTTTATATTTACCATTTTTGATTGTTGATCTATAAACTGTATATTTAGTTGCTCCTTCTACTTTGCTCCATTTTACTTTTGCATTATTTTTTCCAGATTGAGTAGCTTTTAAATTAGTTGGTTTACTTATTTTTTTGTATTTATCTTTTCCGCTTCTAACTTTTGTTAATTTAGGACTTTTTCCTCCTATATCTAATCTCCAAATACTTCCATCTTTACGAATTATTAACGCAGAACTATTTTTTGTTCCACTTGTATAATTTATATCATCAACATTATTAATTATATAAACATCATTTAAGTATACTTTATTATTCTCCTTTAAAGATACCCTGTTATCTGCTCCTTTATTTGATAAATAAACTTCTTTTAATACTGACGTATTCTCTTCAGCAGCATAAAATTTATATTTTTTTATTTTTCCATTTTTAGTTTTATATTTTCCATTTCCTATTATACTTTTTACATTTTTATCAACTTTTTTTACTATGTATTGTTCTTTTCTAATTTTTGTATATTTATTGTTAGAATCCAATCCATAACCATAATCATAATAATAATAATATAAATTTCCTTTCTTATCTAATAATAATCCAAATCCACATTGGCTTACATCCTTATCTGCTTCTATTGCTTCAAAATCACATATTTTCTTACCAGATAAAGCATATGTTTTTCCTTTTTTAGTTAATATATAATCTGTAAGCATATTTTTTACATTATTTAGTCTTAACACACTTTCTATTTGGCCATTTTTATTTATATCATAAAAGTAAAACTTTCCATTATTAGTTAAATATCCAAATTGAGATATCTCTTTTATATTAGAAAATTTTTTTGTTTTTATTGTTTTTGTAACATCATAAGTATAATATACATCAGTTATTCCATTTTCCTCATATGTATGTTTAACTTTTGTTGTTTTTGGATATTTAATTGTTAAATTTCCATCTTTTTTCAAAACAGATTCTACTCTAGCAATATTTTGTGATACATAATCATATCTATTTTCATATACACTCGCATATACATACTTAGCTACATTTCCAGTTTTTTTAGTAGTTAATTTATATGTTTTGTCCTTAGCATTCCATAATTCGCTATTAGCTAACAATACTTGATTTTTAGCATCTGCACTTTGTGTTATTGAAACAACATCATTTGTTTTTGATTCCAATTTTGTATTTTCTTTTGTTTTAACTACATTTATTTTAAAACTTTTAGTTAGAGTCTTTCCATTATATGTTGCTGTAACTTTCACATTTGTACTTCCTATTTTTTTTGCTTTTAATTTTGTATTATCTTCAATTCCTACAATTCCTAAATTTTCAATTTTAATCACTGGTTTTAAATACCAAGATAATAACCAATTATCTACTGTATACATTTTTTCACCTAAATATAAATTATATTCAGTTTGATATTTTATATTTTCAAATTCTTTAAAATTATTTTCTGGATCTTCATAATTATATCCCAAACATATCGTATTTTTTAGAAAAATAATACTTATTGTTAATACTACTGTTATTAAAAAATTTTTTATAACTTTATTCATTTTTTTGAAACCCCTTTCATTTTTTCTATATAATTTTCAATTTCTGCACTAAATTTGAAATTTGGTACATCATTTATTTTATAAGCAATCCCACTAGTTGAATTTTTTAAATTTTCTATTTGAGAAGGAATTTGTAATATTAAATCTATACATTTATAAACTTTATTCATATCATCATTTTTTGCATAATAATCAATCGCTTGGCTTAACATTATTATATATTCTTCACAATTTGTTATATCATATTTATTTATTTCTAATGATTTCTGTTTATTTTTTATCATTTGTTGCCAATTGTTATTTTCTAAATCATATATTGATTTCACTTTATATGGTAATGCAACATTTGTATTAGTTTCTAATACTTTTGTAGCAATTTCATTAGCATATTTTAAATTATCGTTTGCATTTTCATTAATAACATTTAAATTTGCCTCTGTATAAATAGGATACATTATTATAGAAATATCACTTTTATTTATATATTGTAAAAATGTGCATATTCCAAAATATAAATAAACAATTTGTATTAATAATACTGATATAATTAATATTTTTCTATTTACTTTTAATATATATCTTTTTCCATAACAAGTGTTTAATGTCATTATTAATATTAAAAATATTGATAAAAATTGTAAATCAAAGTCAAAAAGCATATGTATAACGACAGTTAATAATATTTGTTTTTGGGTTGTAAATCTAGCTTTTGTTATCAAATTTGTTGCAATTGCAACTACAAATATAATCATAGGAATAATTCCTATATCTAATGATATTTGTAAAAATTCATTATGAACATATAAAGTTGAATACATACCTGTTTGAATTGATGTTTGAATATATGAATATCCCATATATCCTAATCCAAATGGAAATTTTAATAACATTATTGTTGCATCTTTATAATACAATAATCTTTCTAATAAAGTATTTGAATTTAAAGATGTTGTAAGATATCTTCCAAATGTATTAAAATTATTTGTAATAATTGCATACATAAATGTTAACAATATTGCTATACAAACTAATCCAGCTAAGTATTTTCTTAAACTTTTTTGCTTTACAATAAAGATTATAAAACTTAATATTGTAAGTAAAAATATTAATCTACTACCTGTTGCAAATATACCTACTAATAAAAAAGCTGTACCTAAAATTACATTTATTTTTTTTAATTTGCTATTTACTAAAACAATAATTCCTATTAGCAAAAATAATGCAAAACTGTTAGAATATTGGAAAAATCCCGCCATTCTTCCATTTGGTAAATAAAAACAATCTGGTAATATTGGAATATATTTAAATATAATTGATAAAATTATCATTAAAATTCCAGCAAAAGGAATTACATTAAATATTTTTCTTATATGCTTTTCTTTATACTGCATTAATATAATTGCAAATGTTAATGGAATTGTAAATTTTAAAAATCCCAAAAAAGCCATACCAGTATCTCTTGCATAAAAAATCGAAAATAAATATCCTAATGAAATTGCTAATAATGAAATATTTGAAAAATTTAAATATATTCTTATTTTCTTACGTTTTATAACCAATAATGCTAATATTAATAATAAAAATACTTGTGCAAAATATGATGTAAATTCATAAAATAACCCAAATGCAAACGGAATAACAAATATAAATATTTGTAAAAGCTTTATGTCTAAATGTTTCATTTTTCCGTTTTAACAAATTCATCCCTCCTATTTGTTAAAATAATATCACAATATATTTTTAAGTTCAATACTTATGTTTTGCAATTAATATTATTTTTTCTTTACGTCTTTTATTTTTACATAAAAATAAAGTGTATAAATTTATTCTTTTTATAATTTACACACTTTATAAAATCATTAATTTATATTCTTTGCTATTTTTAAAATATTAATAATTTTCTGCTTTTATTTCAAAATATGCTTTTGGATGACTACATACTGGACAAATTTCTGGTGCTGATTTTCCAATAACAATATGTCCACAGTTTCTACATTTCCAAATTCTATCTCCATCTTTACTAAATACTAGTCCATTTTCTACATTATCTAATAATTTTTTAAATCTTTCTTCATGTTCTTTTTCTATTTTTCCAACAGCTTCAAATAAATAAGCAATACGATCAAATCCTTCTTCTTTAGCTGTTTTAGCAAAACTATCATACATATCTGTCCATTCATAATTTTCTCCTGATGCTGCATCTGCTAAGTTTTCTTCTGTTGAAGGTATTTCACCATCATGTAATAATTTAAACCATATTTTAGCATGTTCTTTTTCATTTATAGCTGTTTCTTCGAATATTGCAGCAATTTGCTCATATCCATCTTTTTTAGCTTTACTTGCATAATAAGTATATTTATTTCTTGCTTGTGATTCTCCTGCAAAAGCCTCCATTAAATTTTTTTCTGTTTTTGATCCTTTTAATTCCATATTCTTATCCTCCTATTTATTAAATTTATTTAAGCAGTTTCTTGCTTTTTAGGCACTTGTCTTTTATTTTTTACAATTTCTTTTGCCTTTTTATTTTCATTTATAACTACTTCTGGTTCAGAATTTTCTAATACTGTTTTTTCTGTGATTATACATTTTTCTATATTTGGATTTGATGGTATGTCAAACATAACATCTCTCATAATGTCTTCTATAATAGAACGTAAACCTCTAGCTCCTGTTTTTCTTTCGATTGCTTTTTCTACAATTGCATTTATAGCTTCTGGTTTAAATTCTAATTCTACATCATCCATCTCAAATAACTTTTTATATTGTTTTACTAAAGCATTTTTTGGTTCTGTTAGAATTTTCTTTAATGCTTCTTTATCTAATTCTTTTAATGTTGCAACTATAGGTAATCTTCCTATAAATTCTGGAATCAAACCAAATTTTAATAAGTCTTGTGGTAATAATTGTTCAAAAACTTCATATCTTCCAACTTCTTTTGTACTTTGTATTTGAGTTCCAAATCCTATTGATTTTTTACCTGTTCTATTTTTTATTATATCTTCTAATCCTTCAAAAGCTCCACCACAAATAAATAAAATATTTTCTGTGTTTATTTGTAGTAATTCCTGATGTGGATGTTTTCTACCTCCTTGAGGTGGTACTGATGCTACTGTTCCTTCTACTATTTTTAGTAATGCTTGTTGCACTCCTTCTCCACTTACATCTCTTGTTATAGAAGGATTTTCGGATTTTCTTGTAATTTTATCAATTTCATCTATATATATTATTCCTTTTTCTGCCTTTTGAATGTCTCCATCTGCTGCTTGAATAAGTTTTAATAAAATATTTTCAACATCTTCTCCAACATATCCAGCTTCTGTTAATGTTGTTGCATCTGCTATTGCAAATGGTACATTTAATATTTTAGCAAGAGTACTTGCTAATAATGTTTTTCCACATCCTGTTGGTCCTAAAAGTAATATATTACTTTTTTGTATTTCTACATCATCTTTGTCTGCCTCTTCTTCATGAGCAATTCTTTTATAGTGATTATATACCGCAACAGATAATGTTTTTTTAGCATTTTCTTGTCCTATTACATATTCATCTAATATTTCTTTTATTTCCTTTGGACTAGGTATTTTTTCTAGTCCATCTAAAGTATAATTTTCATCTTCTTCGTATATTTCATTTTCTATAATACTATTGCATAGTTCTATACATTCGTCACAAATATATACACCTGGTCCAGCAACAATCTTTTTAACGTTTTCTTGTGCTTTACCACAAAAAGAACATCTTACATTTTTAGGTATATCATTTTTTGGCATTGTATTACTCCTTTTCATTTATTGTTTTTATTTTCTTTTGTCCATAATTCCATCTATTAAACCATATTTTAAAGCTTCTTCTGCTGTCATATAATTATCTCTTTCTGTGTCTTTTTCTATTGTTTCTAAACTTTGACCTGTTCTATCACTTAATAATTTGTTTAATTTTTGTCTTGTTTTTACCATATGGTCTGCATGTATTTTTATTTCTGTAGTTTGACCAGAAAGTCCTCCACCACCAATTAATGGTTGATGTATTAATATTTCTGCATTAGGTGTTGCAAATCTTTTTCCTTTTTCTCCTGATGCTAATAACACTGCTCCCATACTTGCAGCCATTCCTACACATATTGTTGAAACAGGACATTTTATATAGTTCATTGTATCTACTATTCCCATTCCATCTGTTATTGATCCTCCAGGTGAGTTTATATATAAATAAATTTCTTTATCTGGGTCTTCTGACTCTAAAAATAGTAATTGAGCAATTACTAAGCTTGATGTTGTTGGGTTAACATCTTCTCCTAAAAATATTATTCTATCTTTTAATAATCTAGAAAATATATCGTATGATCTTTCTCCTTTACTTGTTTGTTCTATTACATAAGGTACTAAACTATTTTTTTCTAACATATCTTTTCTCCTTTACATTATATTAATATTATAACAAAAAAGTTAGGTAAATTTAATTTATTTAAAAACAAAACCTCCCTAACTTTTCTTATTATTTTATTTTTGCATTTTTAACTAAGAAATCAATTGCTTTTTCTGATTCTATTCCTTGTTTTATATAATTTCTTATATTTTCATTATCTTTTATTTCTTCTTCTTTCTTTCCATAGTTTTCTGCCATTTCTTTTATTTTTGCATCAATTTCTTCATCTGTTGCTTCAATTTTTTCTTTTTTAATTATTGCTTCTAAAGTAAGTCTTGATTTTATTCCTTCTATTGCTTGAGGTTCATATTCTTTTCTTACTTCTTCTTCTGTTTTACCCATCATTTTGAAGTATTGTTCTAATTTTAAACCTTGATATGAAAGTCTTGTTTCTATATCTTTTAACATATTATCTATTTCTAATTCAATCATACCTGATGGTATATCTAATTTAGTATTTTCACTTACTGCTTTTATAACTGCATCTTGTGTTTCATATTTAGCTCTTTCATTATTTTGTGTTTCTAATTTTTCTTTTATGCTATCTTTTAATTCTTTTAATGTATCAAATTCACTAACATCTTTAGCAAACTCGTCATCTAATTCTGGTAATTCTTTTTTCTTAATTTCATGTAATTTTACTTTAAATACAGCATCTTTTCCTGCTAAATCTTTTGAAAAATATTCTTCTGGGAATTTTACATTTATATCTTTTTCTTCATCAATTTTCATTCCAATAATTTGATCTTCAAATCCAGGTATAAATGCTCCACTTCCTATTTCTAATTCATGTCCTTCTGCTTTTCCACCATCAAATGGAACTCCATCAACTGATCCTTCGAAATCAATAACTGTTATATCTCCATTTTCTACTGGTCTGTCATCAATACTTACTAGTCTTGAATTTTTTTCTTGCATATGTCCTAGTTCATGTTCTATATCATGGTCTGTTACATTATACTCAATTTTTTTAATTTCTATACCTTTATATTTTCCAAGTTCAGCTTCTGGTTTTGTTTGAACAACAGCTGTAAATATTAAGTCTTGTCCTTTTCCTATTTGTTTTATATCTATATCAGGTCTACTAACAGCTTCTATGTTATTATCTTTTAATGCTTGTTCAAATTCTTCTGGTACTACTTCATTAAAAGCATCTTCATAGAATATTTCTTTTCCATAATATTTTTCTACTATATTCATAGGAGCTTTACCTTTTCTAAATCCTGGTATATTAAAATATTTTGCACTTTTGAAATATACTTTTTTCATAGCTTCATCAAATTTTTCAGCTTCTATTGTTATTTCTAATTTTACTTCATTTGCATTTTCTGTTTTTTCTACTTTACTATTCATTTAAAATCTTCCTTTCGTCTTTATAATAGCCTAATAATTATACCATAAATTTAATATATTGCAATATTTTTTTAATATTTTTTTAAAATACTTGTTTTTTTATTTTTTTTGTGTTAAACTTATTGTTAGTCAGTTTTAATAACTAAATAGGAGGTGCAATTAAGTATGGCAAAATGTGAAATATGTGACAAAGCAGTAAGTCATGGAAATCAATTAAGCATAACTCGTTCTCATATAAGTAAAAGATCACCAAGAACTTGGAAACCTAACTTAAGAAGTGTAAAAGCAGAAATAAATGGCGAAGTTAAAAGAATCCATGTTTGTGCTAAATGTTTAAAAGATGGAAAAGTAAAAAGAGTATAATAAAAATGGATAGATTTAATCTACCCATTTTTATTTTGCATACAATAAGTTCTTGTAAAATATAATTTGTTTAAAATTATTCTTTTATTCCAAATATAAATTTTACAAATCCTCGTAAACATTTTGGAACTTTTTTTACTACAATAGTCATATGTATACCTCCCTTTTAACATGCTAGCCACATAAAACCTACACATATAATAGTTAAACCTATTATAAAAAACCATCCTGTTATTGGAAGTAATAATACAAGTAATATTCCAAGTCCAAATCCAATTAAACATACACCAATTGTCTTTTTTAATATTCCAAACATTTTTTACCTCCAATAATTTATTTGTACTATATTATATTAAGTAACCTTTTTATTTGTTCCTTTTATGTTAAATAGAAACTTATTTTAATTGACTATACCAAATTTAACATATATAATAATAAAAATAACAAAAATGTAGAGGTTTTTATGAATAAAAATGATACTATAAATTTAATTGAAATTTTAAAAAACAC
This sequence comes from uncultured Clostridia bacterium, assembly GCA_934133175.1. Classification (GTDB taxonomy): domain Bacteria; phylum Bacillota; class Clostridia; order TANB77; family CAG-508; genus CAG-269. The sequence continues at coordinate 49,136 of CAKPAX010000007.1, forward strand.
ATATCCAGATGCAAAATGCAGTTTGGATTTTAAAACTCCTTTTCAAATGGTGGTTGCTGTAATGCTCTCCGCTCAATGTACCGATGAAAGAGTAAATAAAACAACTCCTGAACTTTTTAACAAATGTAAAACCATAGAAGATTTTGCTAATATAGATATACAAGATTTAGAAAAAATTATACATCCTTGTGGTTTTTATAAAAATAAAGCAAAAAATATTAAACTATGTGCTAAAAAAGTTTTAGATAATTTTAATGGTATTGTTCCAAACACTATGGATGAACTTTTAAGTTTACCTGGTGTTGGCAGAAAAAGTGCAAATGTTATAATGCTTGAAGTTTATGGCATTGCAAATGGAGTAGCTGTCGACACTCATGCTAAGAGAATTTCTAACAGATTAGGTCTTTCAAATAATAAAGAACCTGAAAAAATAGAACAAGATTTGATAAAACAATTTCCAAAAAAATATTTAAAAGATATCAATCATTTATTTATGTGGCATGGAAGAAATACTTGCACAGCAAGAAATCCTAAATGTGAAATATGTACTGTTAAAGAATTTTGTAAATATTATACTAGTTAAATTTTATGAATATTTTTAATTTCATTGTAAAAACTAATTTTAAGAGGTGGTTATTTTGACAAACATCAATTGTTCTTCTAATTGTATTTATCAAAAAGATGGAAAATGCTGTTATGAAATTATTTCTAAGTCAAATCTATCAACTACTTCAAATTGTGCTTACTTTATAGAAAAAAAATAACACACATTAAAGTGTGTTATTTTTTTAGAAACTTCTTGTGCTTCCACCGCCACCAGATGAACCCCCTCCACCTGAGTAACCTCCACCAAATGAACTTCCTCCGCCATCAAAAAATCCTCCTGAATAAGAATTATAATTACTTGATCCTGATATAAGACCTAGTCCAAATAGTGTAAGATTTATTCCTATAAAAAGAACAGTATAAAGTATCATACCTTCTAATATATGAAAATATATTGGTAGTATTATTGATAATATTCCTATTAATACAATAATAATTCCTATTCTTTTATTTTTCTTTTTTCTCTCTTCTTTATTTAGTTTTTTCTTTTTTTTCTTTTTTTTCTTTTTATTGTTTATTGTTATTTTCGCTACCACAATTCCTGCTATTAACGAAAACATTGGAATTATTGTCATAAAAGCAATAATAGTTAATACTAAAGTATCATCATCTATTGAGCCTGTATTACTAACCTTTTGTGCATATTGTGCATTATCTATATTTATATCATATTCTTTTAAAATAACATCTAATATCGCATTAAAACCATTCTTTATTCCTTCATCCCATTCATTTTTCTTTAAATGTGGAATCATATACTCATCTTGTATTCTACCAGTTTTTCCATCTGGTAATGCTCCTTCTAGACCATATCCAACTTCTATTCTAAATTTTCTTTCTTGAAGTGATAACAGCATTAATACTCCATTGTTTTTTTGTTTACTTCCAATCCCCCAATTATTAAATAATGTATTAGCATACTCTTCGATTGAATTATTTCCAATTGTTGGTACTGTAACAACAACTATTTGAGCTCCTGTTTTACTATATAATTCTTTGTTTATTTTAATTATATATTCTTTTGTGTCATTATCAAGTAATTTTGCATAATCATCAACATAAAAGTCTTCTGTAGGATTAACTACTGCAAAACAAATAGAATTAATTAGTATCAGTAATATAACACTTATTAAAAATATTTTTATTGCTATATTTTTATTATTCAAATGAAACATTTGGTACCTCCGAATTTTTTTCATCAGTTTGAAAATATACCTCTTGTTCAAATCCAAACACATTAGCTAATATCACATTTGGGAATTTTTTTACATTTGTATTATACTCCTTAACTGCATCATTATAGTTTTTTCTTGCTACAGCTATACGATTTTCTGTACCAGCTAATTCATCTTGTAAAGAGACAAAATTTTGAGATGCTTTTAAGTCTGGGTAATTTTCCACAACTACCATTAATGATTTTAATGATTCAGATAATTCATTATTCGCAGACGATTTATCTTCAATACTATTCGCTTTTACTAATTTATCTCTTGCTTCTAATACTTTATTTACTACATTTTCTTCATATTTAGTATATCCTTTTACTGTAGATATTAAATTTGGAATTAAATCAGCTCTTCTTTGAAGAGATACATTTAAATTTGATAATTCATTATCTATTTTTTCCTTTTTAGCTACCATTCCGTTATATGAAGTAACACATAACACTACTAAAATGGCTAGTATTCCAACCAAAATAACTCCTACATTTGTTTTTTTCATCTTTATTCCCCCTTTTATATACAAAAATATTTTATATATAATATTTTTTTCTGTCAATAATTTTTTTGTATTTTTCTCTACTAATTTTTATTGACAAAAATACATTAAAGTTATATATTTATATCAAATTTTATTAGGAGGTTTTTATATGTTAAAAAGTAAATTAAAATCCATTTTAATAATTACTTTGTTATTTGCATTATGTACAACTCCTTTCGTATATGCAGATGAAGAAGAAAATTATAATTTAGAAGAAACTAATGATGAAGTTTTTATTGAAGAAGATGGTGAAACAACTCAAAATGAAGAAAACACAAAAAATTCTGATGTATACTTAAAAGGTAATGATATAACCATTGATTACACTATAATCGGAAACGCATTTATTTTGGGGAAAAATGTTAAAATTACAGCTCCAATTAGCGGAGATGTATTTATTGCAGCAGAAAATGTAACAATAGATTCAGAAGGATATATCAATAGTAACCTTTTCGTTACATGTAATAAACTTATAGTAAATAGTAGTGTTTATGATTTATATGCTGTAGCAAAAGATATTACAATTGGAGAAAGTGGATATGTATATAGAGATATTAGATCAACATCATCAAATATCGATATATTTGGAACAGTTGGAAGAAATGCTTATATTAATTGTAGTAAAATTGCTTTAAATTCAAAAGATGGTTCCACTGGATATGCTACAGAAGATTCCGGTGAATTATCTGGAATAATATATGGAAATTTAGAATATACTTCTTCTACAGAACTATCTAATTCAGAAGAATATATAAAAGGTGAAACAAAACATAATCAATCATCAAATATAATAAATAAAGGAAATAATATAGTTAATATATTAATTTCTGCATTAAGTGCAATCATATTTACAGCAGTTATTTGGTTATTGTTAAATTGGTTATCTCCAAAATTTGCAACTGGTGCAAGAGATTTACTAACAACAAAAATAGGAGGAGTTATAGGATTTGGTATATTAGGATTAATACTTGTTCCTGTAATATCTGTAATATTATTAGTAATTCCTGTAACAAGAAGTCTTTCAGCAGTTTTATTAAGTCTTTATATTTTATTAATTGTATTAAGCAAATCTATATTTAATATAACTATAGCTGAAGTTATTTCAGAAAAGATTAATTTAGAAAATAAATGGTTACATTTAGCTATTGCTTCTGCTGTTGCTCTTGTAATTTATTTATTAAAACTTATTCCTTATGTAGGAAATGTTGTTGCAGTAATTTGGGTAATTTTCGGTTTAGGTATTTTAACAAAAAAAGTTTTACCTAACAAAAAAGTAGAAGAATAAATAAGATTTAAAAAGTAGATTTATAAAAATCTACTTTTTACTTTTTATTAATATCTATATAAATAAAAATAATCTTTTTTTGCACTTTGGTGTCGCAACCTTCTGTTTTTTATTTATGGAAGGTTGCTCCAATTCGCCCTTCGCTATTGCTACGGTTGGTCGCTTACGCAGTGCTTAAAAAAGATTATTTTTATTTTAAATTATTTTAATTCTCATTTTTTAATTCGTCTATAATTGTTTTATAGTCAACAGCAGAAAGAATTGCAGTACCAGCAACTAATATATTAGCTCCCGCTTCTTTAACTTTTTGATGATTTTTTAAATTAATTCCCCCGTCTGCTTCTATATCTACTTCTAAATTATTCTCGTCAATATATTTCTTCAATACACTAATTTTATTTAACATATCAGACAACAATGTTTGTCCACCTTTACCTGGTTCAACAGTCATAACAAGTACAGTATGAACATATGGTAAAAATTCATATATTTCCTCTATATTTGTATTGGGTTTAACAGATATACCAACTTTACAATTATTATCTTTTATTTGTTTTATAATTTCAAAAATTTCCTCTTTATTCTTACAAGCTTCGTAATGAAATGTTATTATATTAGGTTCTACACCTACAAAATCATTTATTGCTGATTTTACATCTTCAACCATTAAATGAACGTCTAATGGTAAATTAGATATTCTTTTTATGTATTGAGCATATCCTAACATTTTTTCATATGTGTCATTTTCTACAAATTTTCCATCCATAACATCTATATGAAAATAATCTGTTTTTGCTTTTTCTAATTTAAAAAATGTTTCTGATTCATCTCCCTTTTTTACAGAAAGAATTGATGTTGATACTTCTACCATTTTCTTGCCTCCTTATCCTTTAATTCTTGATATATATAACAAAATCTATTATATCTATCTTGATTTATTTTATTTTCTTGCAATCCTTTTTTTATCCCGCAATTTTCTTCTTTTATATGAGTACATCCTACAAATTCACACTCGTTTATATACTGTTTAAACTCTATAAAACATTTATCTAATTTATTGCTTTCTATTTCTTCTATGCTAAAACTTGAAAATCCAGGTGTATCTGCAATATATGAATCATCTCCTAAATCATATAATTTAACAGTAGTTGTTGTATTTTTTCCTTTTTTATTTTTTTGGCTTATTTCTCCTTCTTGTGTAATATTATTTTTAAATAATGAATTTATAAGTGTTGATTTTCCAACACCAGAATTACCAGAAAATACACTAATATTATTTTTTAATGCTTCTCTAACTTCTTTTATACCATTTTGTTCTTTTGCATTTGTTAATATAACTTTATACCCTATACTTTCATATATTTCTTTTATTTCTTTATAAACATCACTCAAATCAATTTTATTTATTATAATTATAGACTTTATTCCTAAATACTCTGCATATGCTAATTGCTTATCTAACATTAATAAATCTGGTTTAGGATTTTTGGTTGATAATACAAAAATCATTTGTGTTATATTTGATATTTTAGGTCTTTTTATATATGTTTTTCTTTCATATATTTTTTCTATTACTGCTGTATTTTTATTATCATCTATGTTTTCAATTTCTACTTTGTCTCCAACAACAGGAGTTATTTCATCTTTTTTAAATTTTCCTCTTGCTATTGTATCATAAATTTTGGCATTTGCTTCTACCCTATATAAATTTGATATATTCTCTACTATTATTCCTTTCATATAACCTCTTTAATTTTTAAGTAGCTATTATTTCTTCTGAAATAATAGCTACTTATTTTTTATTATTTTATTCAGCTGTCCATTTTGTTGAGCTATTTAAATTTAATGTTCCTGATTTTTTTAATACATCATCTATATAAACTTTTATATCAACAGAACCCTTTCCACTTATTTCTTGAGAAACTTTTGTTGTAGTTGGATCTACTTTTTCTTTATAAACAGTATCATCACCTACTACAATTTTTAATTCAACTTTTTTAACAACTTTATCTGTTGTTGTTGAGTTTTCATCTGTAGTATTTGTTTCTTCATATTCTACTTTTCCTTTTAATAGAGATTTAACATTTACTACAACTTTTCCCGTTTTTGTTTCTGCTAATTTATTTACAGTAATTGTTATACCTGTTCCTTCATCTACAACAGAACCAGCATCTATACTTTGTTTAACTACTTCTCCGTTGTTTTTTGTACTATCTTCTGTATATGATACAGTAACTTTTAATCCTGTATTTGTTAATGTTTTTTTAGCATCATCTTCGCTTTTTCCTACAACTGAATCTACTGTAACTTGATTTATTCCTGTACCTGTACTTACTGTTATTGTAATTGTATCTCCTGCATTTACTTGTTCATCTTTATTTATATCTTGTGCAATTACATATCCTTCTTCTACATCTTTGCTTGTTTCTTCTTTTACTTCTGCTTTTAGTTTGGCATCTTCTAAAGTTTTAATAGCCTCATCTTTAGTTAATCCTACAACTTTAGGAACTATTGTTGATTCTGTTCCTTTACTTACAACTACTTTTATAACACTTTTTTCTTTAACATTATAATTATCTACATATGATGGATCTTGAGAAATTATATATCCTTCTGCGTATTGTGAATTATATTCTTCTGATTTTATTTCTAATGTTAATTTATTTTCTTTTAAAGTATTTTCTGCTTCTTGTTTAGATAATCCAACTAAATTTGGTAATTTAACTTCTTTTGGATTGGTAAGATTTAAAAATCCCATTGTTCCGCCTAAACTTATTGCAAATAATAATACTAAACCTATTACACTGCTTAATAATTTATGCTTAGCTATAAAACCTTTAAATCCTTTTTTCTCTTCTCCTCTATCTTGTTTTTCTTGATAATTAGTTGATATTCTTTGAGTTTTAAATTCATCTCCACCATCTGGTACTTTTATAAAATCTCCGTCTGGATCTTTTAATGATTTTCTTAAATCTTTAAGCATTTCTGTTGCTGATGCATATCTATAATTTGCATCTTTTTTTAATGCTTTCATTATTATATCATTTACTGCTAATGGTATATGTCTATTTATTTCTATTGGTGGCACTGGTTCTTCTTGCATATGTTTTAAAGCTATTGATACAGGTGTATCTGCATCAAAAGGAACTTTTCCTGTTAGCATTTCATACATAACAACACCTAAAGAATATAAATCTGATTTTGCATCTGTATATCCACCTCTAGCATGTTCTGGTGAAAAATAATGTACAGATCCTATCGTTGTTCCAAAAGCTGTTATTGTTGAATTTGAAACTGCTTTTGCAATACCAAAATCTGTTACTTTTGCAACTCCATCTTCTGTAATTATTATATTGTGTGGTTTTATATCTCTATGAACTATATTGTTTTTATGAGCAACTTCTAATGCAGATGCAACTTGTATTGCTATATTAACCGACCATTTCCAAGGAAGTGGACCTTCTTCTTCTACTATAATTTCTTTTAATGTTTTACCTTGTACTAATTCCATTACTATATAATATAAATTTCCATCAGCTCCTACATCATATACAGAAACTATATTAGGATGTGTTATACTTGCTGCTGATTGCGCTTCTACTTCAAATCTTTTTATAAATTCTTGGTCTGTAGTAAATTCATCTCTTAGAATTTTAACAGCAACATATCTATTTAGGACATGACATTTAGCTTTATATACTGTTGCCATCCCACCATTTCCTATTTTTTCGATAATTTCATATCTATTACCTAATAATCTTCCCTCTAAATCCATTTTTTCTCTCTCCTTATATGTAAAAAATGTAGAAATTAAATATTTTTTATTACAACTACTGTTATATTATCTTGCCCACCATTGTTGTTTGCTATATTAACTAATTCTTGTGGTGCAAATTCTATATTTTCTTTTACTGTTTTATATAAATCATCTTGACTAACAAAATTTGTTAATCCATCTGATCCCATAAGTATTATATCATCTTTTAAAAATCCTTTTACTGCTATATCTGGTTCTACAAAAGCATTACATCCTAGAGCTTTCATAAGCATATTTTTCTTTGGATGATGTTCCGCTTCTTCCTTTGTTATTGTTCCATCTTTAACTAATTTTTGTACATAACTATGATCTTGAGTAAGTTTTCTTATTATGTCTTTTCTAATTCTATATATTCTGCTATCTCCAATATGTCCAATATATACTCTATTATTATATATTAAACAAATTTCTAAAGTAGTACCCATTCCTTCTAATTCTTTATTTTTTTGAGACTTTTCATATACTACCATATTAGCATATTCCATACTATTTTTTACTAGTTTCATTATGCTTTCTTTATCTTTTGGAGTGTCTTTAAAATTATTTTGCAAATAATTTTTGGCACAAGTAGTTGCTAATTTACTTGCTATTTCACCGCCATTATATCCGCCCATACCATCTGCTAAGATATATACTTGTGTTTCATCTAATGGTTCTGATATATAGAAGTAATCCTGGTTCATGTCTCGCACTTTACCTATGTCTGATTTAGCATAAGCTTTTATCATTCTTTCACCTCTATTTTTATCTTTCTAATTAATCTACCTATTACATTTTTTCTACATACTTTATACCATAAGTAAACTATTTTTTCAACCTATATTTATAAATTCTTTCTTCTTAATTGACCACATGCTGCATCTATATCCGAACCTAATTCTCTTCTTATAGTTGCAACAATTCCATGATCATTTAAATAATCTCTAAATTTTATTATATTTTCATTTGAACTTTTTGTATATGCTCCATTTTCTATTTTATTTATTGGAATTAAATTAACATGGCAAATCATACCTTTTAATAATTTTACTAATCTTTTTGCATCTTCTAAATTATCATTATTATCTTTTGCTAATGCATATTCAAATGATATTCTTCTATTAGTTTTATCTATATAATCCCTACAAGCTTGTAATAATTCTTCTATATTGTAAGCATTATTTACAGGCATCATACTGCTTCTTTTTTCATCTGTTGTGGCATGTAATGATATTGATAGTGTACATTGTATATTTTCGTTTGCTAAATCATAAATTTTAGGAACTAGTCCACTTGTAGATACACTTATATGCCTTGCCCCTATGTTAATCCCTTTTGGGTTATTTATTATTCTTATAGCATTTACTACATTATTGTAATTATCAAGGGGTTCTCCTATTCCCATAAATACTACATTTGATATTTTAATATTTTCATCTCTTTGAACTGCTAAAAGTTGCTCAACAATTTCTCCAGATGTTAAACTCCTTACAAAATTTATTCCTGTTGAAGCACAAAATTTACATCCCATTTTACATCCAATTTGAGATGATACACATATACTATATCCATGATGATATTGCATTAATACTGTTTCTATTGCATTTCCATCTAATACATGAAATAAATATTTTTTTGTTCCATCTGATGCAACTTGTTTTTTTAATATTTTAAAATTACAAAGTGTATATTCTTTTTTTAGTTTTTCTCTTAACTCTAAAGATATATTTGTCATTTCATCAAAACTTGTTACATTTGCTTCAAATATCCATTTAAATACTTGTTCTGCTCTAAATGGCTTTTCTCCCATATTTATGAATTCTTGTTTTAGTTCATCTAAATTATAATCTTTTATATTCTTCATTTTTATCTCCTAAAATAGTTTAATTAATTATATATTTTTATATAAAGACTGTCAATACATCTTATATTTCTATAGCTTTTACAACTAGCCTTTTTAATGCTCCTATTGTGCATGTAATTAATGTAACTTCTTTTTTATTATTAGTATTTTGATTTAATATAGAAACATCATCAGGACTTATTTCGAATTTATCATATACAACATATTCTTGTTCTCTTCCAAATGTATCTGTTAAAACTATATTATCATTAATATTCACTTTTTTTAATTTTCCAAACATATTATCTTTTAAATAATTATGTCCTGTTATACAAAAATTGCCCACTTTATTAATTTTAGGCCCAGCAATTTTTGTAACTGAAACATTTAAAGTTTTTTCGTTAGTTTCATTTAATATATATGTATTTAATTCTATACTAGGAATAGCTAATTTTCCAATTACTTTATATCCTTTTATTTCACTTGGCATATTATTATATTCTTCTATCTCTATTTTTTCATTACTTATACTTTTTTTAAATCTATTTATGTTTATTATATTAGAATAATCTCTTGTATTATTTTTTTCTTCTTTATAAATATCTTTTTCTACAATTTTACTATTACAAAAACAAGCTACCATTTCTCCTGTTATAATAATAAAAAAGATTATGAAAATTTTTATTTTTTTCTTTTTATTAAATATAATTATTTTGCTTTTCATATTACACCACTTTAAAATTTATTATGTATCTAACAAAATACACATTTATAACATATATATTCCTATATATTATAAATGTGTATGTCTAATTATATTTAATTAAATTTAATTTGTTGCTTTTTTTCTATAAAGCACATAATATCCTATATAACATACTGAAAATACTAAAGCACACATTGCTGCATATTCTCCCATTGTTGTGCCTGTTGTAGGAATTTCAGTTACTTGATTTTCTTCTTCTTTCTTTTCATCCTCTGTTACATCATCTTCTTTATCATCATTATCTACTATATTGTCTTCAACATCTAATGTTATAACTTTAGATGTAATAACACTGTTACTGTTTTGTATATCTATTAATGATAAAGTTATTGTGTATGTTCCAGCTTCTGGAAATGTAGCTTTTATAGGTGTTGCATTTTCAAAATCACCTGCTACTGCAAATCCTGTTTCTGGTCCCCAATATCCAGTTTGAGCAATATCATATTTAGTTCCTGTAGAATCATAAGCAATAAAACTTGGTGTTGCAGGTCCAGATATATCTACTTTTATTCTAACTTTTGCATATGTAGGAGCTTTAACTCCTTTCAAAACCACTTTAGCATCTTTTTCCTCATTTTTTATTATATCTCCTGTATATGTTAAATCAAAACTCAGTTCATCAGCCGCATATACAACACTAACTGTAAAAACAAAGAAAAAAACAAGTAATAATGTAAAAATTTTCTTCATAAAAATCTCTCCTTATAAAATATAATACTAAATTATATTTTACTTAATTTAAATTATTACTTGTTTTTTATATTTATTTGAATTTATCCGAATATTCCTCTTTTTTTAATTGGAGGTTGCTCGTTCATTGTTTTTGCAAGTTCTACTAACAATTCTCTTTGTTCCTTTGATAGTCGTTTTGGAGTTTGAACAATTACAGTAAATACAAAATTTCCTTGAATATTAGAATTAATAGTTTTAAATCCTTTATTTCTAATAGTAAATTTTGTACCAGTTTGTGTTCCTTCTGGAATTTTAAATTTTTCCTTTGTTCCATCCACCATAGGTATTTCAAGTTCTGCTCCTAAAGTTGCTTGAGTTATTGTAATTGGTACATCACAAAGAACTGTATTTCCTTTTCTTGTAAAAATACTATTTCTTTTTATTCTTATTGTTATGTATAAATCACCTTTAGGACCACCTTTTTGTCCAGGTTCCCCTTCTTCTCTTAATACAACTGTTTGATTATCATCTATACCAGCTGGTATTTTGACTTTTATTTTTGGTTGTTTTCTTACATAACCTTTTCCTTTACAATTTTCGCAAACTTCTTTTATTACCTCACCTGTACCATGGCAATTAGTACATGTTTTAGTTGTTTGAACTTGACCTAATATAGTATTTTGGACTTGTTTTACTTGACCTGTACCATTACATACTGTACATTTGCTCACTGAAGTTCCTGGTTTAGCACCACTTCCATGACATACTGTACATGTTTCATTTCTAGAAATTGTGATTTCTTTTTCAACACCTAAAAATGCTTCTTCAAAAGATATTTCTAAATTAACATTTAAGTCAGCACCTTTTCTTGGTCCTCTTGCTTGTCTTGATGAGCTTCTTCCACCAAAACCTCCTCCAAAAAATGATGAAAATATATCTCCTAAATCTCCAAAATCATTAAATCCATCAAAACCTGAAGATGTATATGAGTAATATCCTCCTTGACCAAATGGACCTCCTGAGCCGCCAAATCCTTGTGGCCCATCATGCCCAAATTGATCATACATTTTTCTTTTTTGAGGATTTGATAAATTTTCATAAGCTTCATTTACTTCTTTAAATTTAGCTTCTGCTTCTTTTTTATTATCTGGGTTTGCATCTGGGTGATATTTTTTTGCGAGTTTTCTATATGCTTTTTTTAATTCTTCATCTGTTGCGTTTTTATCAACACCTAAAACCTCATAATAATCTCTCTTATCTGACATTTTCTCCTCCTAGAACTATAAAATAAAAAATGTAAATTTTCAAAAATGCTCGTTCAAGCTAATTTTCGAAGAAACTTTTTTTATTTGTTCTCTCCATTTCCATCGTCTTCTACTTTATAATCTGCGTCATAAACGTTTCCATTATTTGCATCTTCTGTTGTTCCAGCATTTGCTTCTGTTCCTTGAGCTTCTGGATTATTTGCTTGTGCATTTTTATAAAGTTGTTCTGACATTTCATAGAATACTTTTGTTAATTTTTCTGTAGCTTCTTTTATTTGTTCTGTATTATTTGTTTCTAATGCTTTTTTAGTAGCTTCTATTTCTGTTTCTATTTTAGCTTTTTCTTCTCCACTAATTTTATCTCCTAATTCTCCTAATGTTTTTTCACTATTATAAATTAAGCTTTCAGCATTATTTTTAACTTCTATTTCTTCTTTTTTCTTCTTATCTTCTTCTGCATGTGCTTCTGCATCTTTAACAGCTTTATCAATATCTTCATCAGATAAGTTTGTACTTGCTGTTATCGCAACATTTTGTTCATTTCCTGTTGCCATATCTTTTGCAGATACATGAACTATACCATTTGCATCTATATCAAATGTTACTTCTATTTGTGGTACTCCTCTTGGTGCTGCAGGAATTCCTGTTAATTGGAATCTTCCTAATGTTTTGTTATATGCAGCCATTTCTCTTTCACCTTGTAAAACATGTACTTCTACTGATGTTTGACCATCTGCAGCTGTTGAGAATACTTGTGATTTTTTAGTTGGTATTGTTGTATTTCTTTCAATTAATTTTGTAAATACTCCACCATATGTTTCAATACCTAATGATAATGGTGTTACATCTAATAATACTAAATCTTTAACATCTCCAGAAAGAACTCCACCTTGAATAGCTGCACCGATAGCAACACATTCATCAGGGTTAATTCCTTTGTCTGGTTCTTTTCCTGTTATTCTTTTAACAACATCTTGAACAGCTGGAACTCTTGTAGATCCACCTACTAATAACACTTTGTGAATATCATTTGCTGTAAGTCCTGCATCTTTTAATGCTTGATTTACAGGTCCTGCTGTAGCTTCTACTAAATCATGAATTAATTCTTCAAATTTAGATCTTGTTAATGTTACATCTAAATGTTTTGGTCCTGTTGCATCTGCTGTAATAAATGGTAAATTAATTTGTGTTTGTTGAACACCAGAAAGTTCTATTTTAGCTTTTTCTGCTGCTTCTTTTAATCTTTGCATTGCCATTTTATCTGATTTTAAATCAATTCCATTTGATTTTTTGAATTCATCTACTAAGTAATTAATAATAGCTTCGTCAAAATCGTCTCCACCTAAATGTGTATTACCATTTGTAGCTAAAACTTCAAATACTCCATCACCAATATCTAGTATAGAAACATCAAATGTACCTCCACCTAAATCGTATATTAATATTTTTTGATCTTGTTCTTTATCCATACCATAAGCAAGTGAAGCTGCTGTTGGTTCATTTATAATTCTTAAAACTTCAAGTCCTGCAATTTTACCAGCATCTTTTGTTGCTTGTCTTTGACTATCACTAAAATATGCTGGAACTGTAATAACTGCTTGAGTTACTTTTTGTCCTAAATAATTTTCTGCATCTGCTTTTAATTTTTGTAATATCATTGCTGATATTTCTTGTGGTGTAAATGTATCACCTTCTATTTTAACTTTATCGTTTGTTCCCATTTTTCTTTTTATTGATATAACAGTATTATCTGGATTTGTAACTGCTTGACGTTTAGCAATTTGTCCTACTAATCTTTCTCCATTTTTAGAAAAAGCAACTACTGATGGAGTTGTTCTATTACCTTCTGCATTTGGTATAACAACTGGTTCTCCTCCTTCCATAACTGCTAC